>CAIWHF010000139.1 GCA_903912405.1 uncultured Bacteroidota bacterium
AATCCTGTTAATGATCCCTGTGTTTTTATTGCTAACCTCATGGGTTTTTGCACAAGACACATATTCCTATTCCTTTAATAATGATGTAAAAGGTTATGATGTAATACCGATTACAAATGCTTGTCCTTCCTTAAATCCATTAGATGAGCAATGTGTTGCAGTTGGTACTGTTTATCCAAATGCACTAGCTACGGATATAAAAAATGGTATTCATTTTATACGTTTTGATAAACAGGGTAATTTATTGGCATCTGTTTTTATTAATCATTCAAATGCTGATGAAAGAGCTGTTAAAATTATAAGCATAGATAATACATGTAATTTTATTATTGTTTCATTACTTCGAGAAAATGTTCCCTTTGCTCAAGATGCTTTAAAATTAACAACTGTTGATATGAATGGACAGGTTTTAGCAGAGTCTAAAATAGTTTCAAATTTAACTTCCATTTCTTATAATCATCTTTATCCAATGGATGCTATATTAATTAATAATGTTGTTTACGTTGTTGGTTCTGCAAGTAATGAAATTCCTAGTGTTAGTCCATTACTTACAAATGGTTTAAATTTTAGTAATATAAATCAAGCCTTTGTATGTAGAGTTGATTTAACTAATCCTGTTGCTAATGATATAATATATTTTGGAAATTCTAGTGTGCCAAATAACCTAAATGGAAGTAGATCTTGTTATAATTTAGCTCGCTCAATAAAACAAACTTACGATGGTAGAGTATTTGTATTGGGTATGGTAAGTTGTTGGCAAGGTTTCCCCCTGCCTTCTCCTAGTAATGTCTATCCAGTTGCTATGATTGCTGAGTTAGATTTAGGATCTTTCTCAATAATTAATAAAAATAAATATGATAATGTAGTTGGTAACAATGTTGGTACCATTGCATCAGATTTATATTATGATCCCAATTCTGGTTATATGAATCTTTTGGTAAATGAAGTTAAAATAGATGTTCAAACCACAGCGGGAAATACGAATCAAACACTTTTGCCATGGTCTGCATTTTGGGTGTATAAATTGGATAAAAGCTCATTTTTTCATTCAGGGGGTAATAAATTTCAACCTTTTGACAATTTGTATGCAACTAATTTTGTGGAACAAAATAATGGTGATTTAAAAATTGTGGGATGGCAATATACAACTGATGTGTCTCATACATCAATTTATACTATTAGTAGAGATTGTCCATTTATTCAAAACGTAAAAGTTGATAATCATTTTCCAAATTTTATGTTACCAACCACACTAAATACATTAGTTGAAGGAACTATTAATACTACAAGCCCTTATCAATATTTAGGTGGTCAAAATTTGAGTTCTATATGGCAAATGCCACGTATAGGTTCCTTGTCTGGTGTATTTGATAATTTAATTTTAACTGGAACACAGTTATTGAACGCCCCAAAATTTGGTTTAAAATGTATTTATACTGATAACTTTGGATCTAGTTGTGGTTTGCAAGAAATGCACTATTCTAGTAGCTATATTGTAACTCCAAATTTGATTCCAAGCACTGTTGACGATTTGCCAAATGATAACTATTTTACTTCATTATTAAATTCTGACACATTAGGCTTGCCTTTTTTAATAAAGGTGTCTTGTAATAATGATTATTTATTTAGAAAGCCTAAAAGTATAGTCGTTGAAGACAAAATTGTAATTTATCCAAACAGAATACAATCTTGCGAAGGATTCCATATTACTAATTTCACTAAAACACTTCTTCATTCAAAAGCAATGATTAAATTATTTAATTCTATAGGGGAACAAGTGTATTCAAATAGTTGTATTTTTAATGGAGATATTTTTGTTGATCCAATGCAATTAATTCCTGGTATTTATATAGTTGAGGTGAAAATTGATGATAAGATTTATAAAGAACGAATTGAAGTGTATTAAGAGTATTTTTTTAAAACTTGGGGAGAAATCCCCTTGTTTTTATTTGATTAATTAATATAAGAAATTTAGTTTTCATAAATACTATCAATTATGACCAAAAAAGGTGTTCTTATTCTATTGTTTTCATTAGCTAGTTTTGAATTATTTGCTCAAGGGCAAGATAATAATTGGCTTTGGGCTCATAGTTGGCTTTCTTTTAATACAACTCCTCCTTCTTCACCAATGTCTTTTTTACCAACTCAATTTAATAGTAATGATGTATCTTCTGCATCGGTTTCTTCCTCTACAGGTGCACTGTTATTTTATTTAGATAATTATGTAATTACAAATGCAGCTCACAATCCCATGCCTAACGGTAATTTGTGTAGTGGTATTAATAGTTTAGGTACACTCTGGCCTTGCAAACAAGATGTGCTTATTGTTCCGGATCCTGGCAATTCAAATCGTTATTATTTATTTGTAGCAGCTCATAACTTTACATATTCAGAATTACGTTATTGTATTATAGACATGACCTTACAAGCTGGGTTTGGTGATGTTATTACCACCAGTAAAAATATTTTAGTGGCAAATAATATTATGGCTCCTTTAACCGCTGTAAAGCAAATGGGTACTAATAATTTTTGGATATTAACTAATTTCAATAATGGGTTTAAAGCTTTTTTACTAACGCCTTCTGGTGTGAATACTACACCGGTTACCTCAATAATTGGTCCACAAGTACCTTATTTTGGTGCTCATCTAAATATAAGAGTCAATCCTCAAGGAACAAAAGTTGCAAGAACATATTTTCCATTTCAATCTTACGGTTTGCTTGTTTCGGATTCTACTGAATTATATGATTTTAATGCTAGTACGGGAACTTTTTCAAATTATCAATTACTAAACTCTGGACTTCTTTATTCAAATGGTGGTACTTTGTATGCAAGCATAGAATTTTCATTAAATGGAAATATATTGTATCGTGTTCATAATCAATTAAATATTTTTGCATCTCCTACTGGTACACAACCAGGAACAATGATTCAATATGATTTATCTAATAATAATGCTAAAACATATATACCCATTTTACTTCCCCCAGGTACATGGGTAACTGATCTGAAATTAGCACCCAATGGTAAAATATATATAATGGAATGTTATGGTTCATCACCAGCAATAAGTGTCATAAATCAACCCAATATAGTTGGTGTCGGCTGTAATTATACCTATGCTAGTCAACCATTATCAAGTTGTATGACTACTGCTTTCACCTCTTTCCCCAATTTAGTTCCAAGTCTAATGGGGTCTTTTGCGCCTTATATTGATAGCCAATATGCAACAAACGTAGCGTACACAACAGCTACCTTGCATGCACGCGTATGTTGGGATGGAAATGCTACGGTTACCAAACGAGGTTTTTACTATGGCACCTCCCCCTTGCCGCTCTCTGATTCGGCGATCGTTTCTGGTGCTACAGGCCCTTATATCGCAAATCTTACGGGATTAACACCTAATACTTTATATTATTATAGAGCCTTTGCTACAAATGCCAATGGCACTACCATATTGTATGATAGTACCTTCCATACCCTTAAGCCCAATTACCCTCCCTTAATAAAATATGTACACAATAAGGCTACTTGTGTACCCGATACTATGCGCTTTGTAGTAGTGGATGATGATACGTCACCTGCCAATACAACGCTTAGTTGCACATCCAGTAATACCAGTTTATTACCGCTTAGCAGCATTACTATTACAGGTGCAGATACCAATAAAGTACTAAGCTTTACACCTACCCCTTACCAATCGGGTACAAGCTTAATAACACTTACTGCTACTGATTCTAATGGTGCAAGTTCAACACAAAGTTTCTCAGTGACGGTAGCTGCTGGTGTACCAATTGCCATCAGTTCTTTAAATGCAGTAACAGTTTGTCAAGGTGATTCTGTTGTAATGCAATGCGCCATACCACAAGGCACCACTATTAACTGGTATGTAAATGCAACACCAAGTGGAAATGGTAATCCTCAATTCGCCACTACTCAATCGGCAAGTGTTTATGCTGTTTGCACTAACGCACAAGGATGTGCTACTGTATCTAATACCATCAATGCTACGGTAAAACCAGTACCTCAAGTACAATGCACTGTCAATGGCCCAACAACTATTTGCGTGGGTGATAGCGTGCAAGTACAAGCACTCAGCACTGCAGGCTATAGCTACCAATGGTTTAAGAATACTCAGTTATTACCCAATGCTACGAACGCTATCTACTATGCCAAACAAAATGGCGATTATTCGTATGTAGCCACCCTCAATGGCTGTAGTAAAACATCGAATATTCAAAGCATACAAGTAGTACCTGCTCCAATTGCCAGCATCTCTACCCCCAACACTACGATGATCTGCAACGGACAAGGGGCTTTGCTACAAGCTGCTTCTGGTGTAGGCTATACCTATCAATGGACCATGAATGGCTTTAACATTGCAGGAGCTACCAATCCAACGTATACAGCTACTATTGGCAGCTACTATACCGTGAAGGTGAGCAATGGCTATTGCGCACGCACTTCATCACCCATAACCATAACAGTAAACACAGCACCGGTAGCCATCATTCATTGGAATGGCACCCAGTTGTTTTCACCCATTAGTTTTTACAGTTATCAATGGTACTTCAACGGCGTACTCATCCCCGGCGCTACAGGTCAGTATTATACGCCAACGCAAGCAGGTTTGTATTATGTGATGGTGGGCAATGAGAATGGTTGCAAGAGTTTATCGCCCAATTATAACCTCCTTACATTATCTATCAATAGCTTAAACACACCAAGCTTAAGCATCTATCCCAATCCTACAACAGGCATGTTGCAAGTAGCTGATTTCAAAGAAGGAACGCTCTATGTGTACAATGCAATGGGGCAGCTCATCATTAAGCAAACAGACCCGCTCATTGATTTAAGCAAACAAGCAAATGGCATTTACCAAATCAGAGCATACAACCAAGCTCAAGAACTGTTTGGCATTGGAAGGGTAGTGAAGGAGTAGTTTATTTCATTTATAAATACCCTAATTTAAGGTGTATTTTGTTATCGAGTACTATGTTTTAAGTTACTTGTTTTAATTTTAATTAAACGATTTTTAGGGGGAGCAATACCTATCTTAAAATTTTTAATATAATTGATTTTTATATAACTTTAGTGAGTATAATTTCCAGTACTATGAAAAAGTATATTTATTTAACGGTTCTGTTGATGATGGCGAGTGTAAAGCTTTTTGCCCAATTCACATGTAATAAATGGTATTTTGGAAGTCGTTGTGGGCTAGATTTCAATTTGCCTATACAAGATCCATTGCCTATTTTAAATGGTAAGACAATGGATGATTTAATTGGTACGTCTTCTATTTGTAACAATAACACCCTGCTTTTTTATACTGATGGCACTAGCGTTTGGAATGCACAGCATCAGGTAATGCCAAATGGTTATTTGCTACGTGATACACCTATGGCAAATTTTTATGCACCTTCATTTTATTCTCCTTTTTGCAATTATTATAATCAACTTGGTTATGGAGGAAGTGGAGCAAATAATTTTTCCGTGTGTGGAGCTAAGTGTATTATTGTTCCTGATCCAGGGAGTTCTTCGAAATTTTATGTTTTTTCAGGAATTACTGAAATGCAAATACTGGGATTCCCTTATAGGCCTTCAGCTATTTACTACAGCAAAGTGAATATGAATTTGAATGGAGGCTTAGGTGACGTTGAGTTAAGTTCAAAAAAAACACTCTTGCAAATGAATAGTGGTACAAGAAATATGTGTGTTGTTCAACATGGGAATAATACTAATTTTTGGATCCTAACACAGGGTACTACACCTAATACCCTTTTTGCTTACCAAATTACAACAAGTGGTATAAGTACAAATCCAGTTATTTCTACATTCCCATTCAATGTAAATAATGTATTTGATTTGAAAGCCAGTAGCTTAGGAACTAAAATAGCCGCATCTAATTTGAAAGACTCCTTGTTTATGTTTGACTTTAATAAATGGACAGGTGTGGTAAGCAATCGACTAGTAATAGCGCTTTCAAATTATCCATCAATTCATAGCTCTTTTCCTACAGCTAGTACGGGTGAAATAAGATCCTTAGAGCTTTCACCTAATGCTAAATTATTATATTTTTCAACTTCATTAGATCTTTTTCAATTGAATCTGCTTAATAATAGTTTGTTTGTTATCCCAACGGGTGGAAACGGACAAACAAATATTTCAACTGGTGGTCCTTATTTTATACAAATTGGTCCGAATTATAAAATATACTTTACTGATCAAACTAATGTTTTTACTGGGTTTAACAATAATTCTATTTATGTCCCAAGTAGTCTTGCTTTTTCTATACAGACGATGTTACCTTCTGTAATAAATAATCCAAATGCAATTGGTATATCTTGCAATTACATGCCTGCATTAGGCATGACTACTTCTTATGTGAATTCTTTGATTCCATTATTAACGGGATGTGAGCATAATCAATCGAGCCTTCCCAATTACATCACAAGCATGGTAGCACCATGGATCAATACAGCACCTACCATGACAGCTGTAAATGCAATAACAAAATGCCAATTTGATACCTTATCTACAGTTGGTTTAATAGTAGCCGATACCGAAACAAGTGTAAGTA
>CAIWHF010000140.1 GCA_903912405.1 uncultured Bacteroidota bacterium
TAAATGTAATGGTACAAAGTGATATTAATATGCTTGGCGATCATATGGCTTTCACTTCTATTTTAATTAATTTGCTCGATAATGCAGCAAAATACTCACCCAACAAAAGTCGCATCGATTTGGTACTAAGCAAAGAAAATGAAACAATTACTTTGGCTGTAAAAGATGAAGGTGTGGGCATTTCATCACAAGAAGAAAAGGAAGTATTCAATAAATTTTATCGCTCAGGTAACGAAGAAACTCGCAATACCAAAGGAACAGGACTCGGTCTGTACATTGTTAAAAGTTTAATTGTTTTGCATCAAGGTCAAATCAAAATTTCACCAAATAAACCAAAAGGAACAATATTTACAGTGCAATTTAAAACATTAAATAACGCATAAAAATGAGTAAAACAGCATTAATTATTTTAGATGGGTGGGGATTAGGAAATGGCTCAAAGTCAGATGCAGTAGCTCATGCCAACGTGCCATTTTACCATTCATTACTTAAAAATTATCCGCATAGCCAACTTATAGCCTGTGGCGAAGATGTAGGTTTGCCCGATGGTCAAATGGGTAATTCAGAAGTAGGTCATTTAAATATTGGCGCTGGCAGAGTAGTCTATCAAGATTTAGTAAAAATAAACTTAGCCATAAAAGATAAAAGTTTTTTCAATAATGAAGCCTTAATAGCTTCCATGCAATATGCACTTCAAAACAATAAACCATTGCATTTAATGGGTTTAATTAGTAATGGGGGAGTGCATAGCAGCAACAAGCATGTTTATGCGCTTTGTGATATGGCAAATGCACTAGGCTTATCAAAAGTATACATACATGCCTTTATGGATGGCCGCGATACCGATCCAAAAAGCGGTTTGGGCTTTATTCAGGAACTTGAGCAGCACCTAGCTTCATCTGGTGCCAAAGCAAAAATTGCAAGCGTTTGTGGCCGTTATTATGCTATGGATAGAGACAAACGTTGGGAAAGAGTAAAGTTGGCCTACGATTTATTAATAAATGCAAAAGGCATTGCTTATCAAACTGCCGAACAAGCAATAATAGCATCTTATGATGAAGGCGTTACTGATGAATTTATTAAACCTTGTTGTGTTTTAAGGGAAGGAAAAATTGAGGCAAATGATGCCATAATTTGTTTCAATTTCCGTACCGACAGATGCAGAGAAATTACAGAAGTGCTCACACAAAAAGAAATGCCTGAGCAAGGCATGCATACTTTGCCATTACATTATACCACCTTCACGCGTTATGATGAGCAATACAAAAACGTGCATGTATGTTACGAAAAAGATAATTTAAGCATGACCTTAGGTGAAGTAATTGCAGGGGCAAAAAAAACTCAATTGCGTGCAGCCGAAACCGAAAAGTATCCACATGTTACCTTCTTTTTCTCAGGTGGTCGCGAAGCTGGTTTTGATGGCGAAATGCGCATCATGGAGCCTTCCCCTAAAGTAGCAACCTATGATTTGCAACCAGAAATGAGCGCCAATCCTTTAAAAGATAAAGTTGTAAAAACAATCAAAGCAGTTCAACCCGATTTTATTTGTTTAAACTTTGCTAATCCCGATATGGTAGGCCATACAGGTGTTTTTAGTGCAGTTGTAAAAGCCCTCGAAACAGTAGATGCTTGCTTGCAAGATGTGGTGCAAACAGGCATGCAAAATGGCTATTCCTTTATCATCATTGCCGATCATGGCAATGCCGCTTTTATGTTGAATGACGATGGCAGCCCAAATACA
>CAIWHF010000141.1 GCA_903912405.1 uncultured Bacteroidota bacterium
GAACAATGGCGAACCCTTCAGCCTCTTATTTTGATGAATTTTATAGAACAGAAATTATTGAGAATTCAACAAAATACGGAGGAATAATTTACAAATATGATTTTTGTTAGTTTCTTACTAAAGAAAGCAACAACTACTTGATAATTATGTTATCATATCGTAATTTTATAACCTAAAATAATTACTAATTATGAATTGGAACACACTTTTCTCAAGTTCAATTGGGAAAAAATTACAAATGGGATTAACAGGAATTTTCTTAATTCTATTTTTATTAGTGCATTGCTATATCAATGCTCAAATTTTTTGGAATGATGGCGGACAAAAATTTAATGAAGCTGCCCATTTTATGGCTAATAATCCATTGATTAGAATCTCTGAATTAGGCTTGTTTGCTTTTTTAATACTGCATACCGTTCAAGGATTGAGTTTGTATTTCAAAAACAAATCTAAACGTACGCAATCTTATAAGGTAAGCGCAGGAAATGCTACTAGCAAATGGTATAGCCGTTCTATGGCCATTTTAGGAACTTTAATCTTACTTTTCTTAGTTATGCACTTAAATCATTTTTGGGTACCCTCAAGAATTACGGGTTTAGAAACCTATAATTTCAATGGTGTTGAATACCATAATTTATACGCTAAAATGCAATTACAATTTAAAGATGCTATGGTTGTTGCCATCTATTCTTTAGGTTGTATATCCCTTGCATGGCATTTAATGCATGGATTTTATAGTGCATTCCAAACTTTAGGATTAGCTTCTTTTAAATATAAGTCGCTCATAAAAACTGTTGGAATCACATTTTCTATTTTAATTCCATTGCTTTTTGCTTCAATGCCAATTGCATTTTTCCTTGATTTAATTAAATAATAAAGTAATTTTTATCATATGTCACTTAATTCTAAAATACCTGCAGGTTCTATTCAAGAAAAATGGACTACTTACAAATCAACATGTAAATTAGTAAACCCTGCAAACAAACGTAAAATTGAAATTATAGTAGTTGGTACTGGTCTTGCTGGTGCTTCTGCAGCTGCTTCTCTTGGTGAGTTGGGCTACAAAGTAAAAGCATTTTGCTTTCAAGATAGTCCACGTCGTGCACACTCTATTGCTGCGCAAGGCGGTATTAATGCAGCTAAAAACTATCAAAATGATGGTGATAGCGTTTATAGATTATTTTATGATACTATCAAAGGTGGTGATTATCGTGCAAGAGAAGCTAATGTTTATCGTTTAGCAGAAGTAAGCTCTAACATTATTGACCAATGCGTAGCGCAAGGTGTTCCTTTTGCTCGTGAATATGGTGGGTTGTTAAGCAATCGTTCTTTTGGTGGTACGCAAGTACAACGTACTTTTTATGCAGCTGGACAAACAGGTCAACAATTATTAATAGGTGCTTATCAATCTCTTGAGCGTCAAGTTGCCTTGGGTAATGTAGAAATGTATGCTCGTCACGAGATGCAAGAATTAGTTACCATTGATGGTAAAGCTAGAGGTATCATTGCAAAAAATTTAGTTACCGGAGCTTTAGAAAGACATAGTGCACATGCCGTGTTAATCTGTTCTGGTGGTTATGGTAATGTATTCTATTTATCTACCAATGCGATGGGTAGCAATGTAACAGCAGCTTGGAAAGCCCATAAAAGCGGTGCTTATTTTGGAAATCCTTGCTTCACGCAAATTCACCCAACTTGTATTCCTGTTAGTGGAGATCACCAATCTAAGTTAACCTTAATGTCGGAATCATTAAGAAATGATGGTAGAATTTGGGTGCCTAAAAAACAAGGTGATACAAGAAATCCTAATGATATTCCAGAAGAAGGAAGAGATTACTATCTAGAAAGAAGATATCCTGCGTTTGGTAATTTAGTGCCAAGAGACGTAGCTAGTAGAGCAGCAAAAGAGCGTTGCGATGCAGGTTATGGCGTTGGTGCTTCTAAAATGGCCGTGTATTTAGATTTTAAATACAATATCATGCATAAGTATGGTAAAGCAGAAGCTACTAAACAAGGTATTGCTCATCCTGATAATGCAACATTATATGCTCTTGGTAAAGAAGTAATTAAAGCACAATATGGAAATCTTTTTGAGATGTATGAAAAGATCACAGGCGAAAATCCATATGAAGTGCCAATGCGTATTTATCCAGCAGTTCACTATACTATGGGTGGACTTTGGGTGGACTATGAATTAATGACTACCATACCTGGTTTGTACGCTTTAGGCGAAGCTAATTTCTCTGATCACGGTGCTAATCGTCTTGGAGCATCTGCTTTGATGCAAGGTTTAGCGGATGGTTACTTTGTAATTCCTTATACTATCGGTAATTACTTAGCAGATGAAATTGGTACAGGTGCTATTGCTACCGATCATGCTGCTTTTGTGCAGGCTGAACAAAATGTTCAATCTAGAATGGAAAAAATATTGAACATTAAAGGAGCCGAAACAGTAGAATCTTTCCACAAACGATTAGGAAAAATCATGTGGGATAAATGCGGTATGGCAAGAAACGAAAAAGGCCTCAAAGAAGCGATCGCTGAAATTCAGCAGTTGAAAAAAGAATTTTGGTCAAATGTTCGCGTTCCTGGAGCTATAAATGAGTTCAACACTGAATTAGATAAAGCAGGTAGAGTAGCTGATTTTATTGAATTAGGTGAATTGATGTGTGTAGACGCATTAAATAGAAATGAAAGCTGTGGAGGTCACTTTAGAGAAGAATTCCAAACAGAAGAAGGAGAAGCACTTCGCCAAGATGATCAATATAGCTATGTAGCTACATGGGAATATAAAGGCGATAGTGAATTTGAATTGCATAAGGAAGATTTAAACTATGAAATTGTTCACCCAAGCCAACGCTCTTATAAATAATTAATACTTTTCTAATTATGGAACATTATACTATGAATTTAACGCTAAAAGTTTGGCGTCAGAAAAATAACAACGAAAAAGGATCCTTTGAAACATACCAAGTAAAAGGAATTTCATCAGAAATGTCTTTCCTCGAAATGATTGATGTTTTAAATGAGCAATTAATTGTAGAAGGTAAAGAACCTATTGCATTTGACCACGATTGCAGAGAAGGTATTTGCGGTATGTGCTCCATGCACATTGATGGTAGAGCGCATGGCCCTTGGGCACAAACCACTACTTGTCAATTACATATGCGTCAATACAAAGATGGTGATACCATTGTTATTGAACCATGGAGAGCAGCTGCTTTTCCGGTGATTAAAGATTTAGCCGTAGATCGTTCTTCTTTTGATAGAATTATTCAAGCTGGTGGATATGTATCTATAAATACCGGTAATGCACAAGATGCAAATTCTTTGCCTATTGAAAAACAAAAAGCAGATGATTCATTCGCAGCAGCGGCTTGTATCGGATGTGGTGCTTGTGTTGCGGCTTGTCCAAATGCATCTGCAATGCTTTTCGTATCTGCTAAAGTTTCGCATCTAGCACTATTGCCTCAAGGAGCTCCTGAGCGCAAAGAAAGAGCTTTAAATATGATTGCTCAAATGGATAAAGAAGGTTTTGGTAGCTGTACCAATATTGGTGCTTGCGAAGCTGAATGTCCTAAAGGTATATCATTGGATAACATCGCTCGATTGAATAGAGAATATATCGGTGCTATGTTTGCAGGTGATAAATAAAATTTAAGTTTAAATCATAAAATAGACGCTTTAGGGCGTCTATTTTTTTGTTATTTTGTATTATGAACTACACCGCTCGAATACTATTTTTATATTTATGGTTGATCGTATTTGCACCTAAATTAGAAGCCAATACATACCGAATAAGTGTACTTACCTGTGCGCAGGGAGTAGATTTGTATGCCACTTTTGGACACAGTGCAATTCGTGTTGTAGATTCAACTATTCATACTGATATAGTTTACAATTATGGCACTTTCAATTTTAATGATCCTGATTTTTATGTAAAATTTGTGAAAGGGGATTTGCTTTATTTCATTGAAGCTTGTGATTACAATAGTTTTATAATGATGTATGCATATGAACATCGATCTGTAACGGAACAAGTGTTGGCTGTTGATTCCACTGAACAAAATCAAATTGTATCTTATTTAAATGAAAATTTATTAGAACAATATAAATACTATAAATACGATTTCGTAAATGACAATTGTGCAACTCGGGTTTACCAAGTTTTTGATCAATTGTTTACGCAACATTTAAATTGTCACACTGTTAAGCTGCAAAAAACACACAGAAGTATTTTAAATGAAATGTTGATAAAGCAAGATTGGACTCGCTTAGGCATAAATTTAATGTTGGGAAAAAGAGTAGATCAACCAATAACAACTAAGCAATCATTTTTTATCCCTAAATATTTAGAACAGGGACTAAAAACTACCGATTTAAATAATAAAAAACTTGTTGTGACCGAAAACAAACTATTGCAGTTTGATGAGCAAGCAACTCATGAAACTCATTATAATCAGGCTTTTTTGGTGTTCATAGCCTTGTTGCTAGTGCTATTACTCAGTTACTACCTTCATCCTTTGTCTATCTTGTATTCAATACTTAGTAGCGCTTATTTGATCATAAGTAGCCTATTGGGAATCGTATTCCTTTGCATGTGGTTTTGGTCATCTCATGTTTCAATGCATGATAATTACAATATATTATGGGCTTTACCCACTAATTTTTGGTTAGTAATAAAACCTAAAAATAAAAGTAAGTATGTGATGATAGCATTAGTACTTATCTGCATTTCTATTCTTTTTCATTTTATTGGGATTCAAAAATTACCCAATGAAATTATACCATTTATACTGGGTTTATTCTTCATATTGCTAACTAAATGGAAAGTACATGCCTAATGAGTTAACTTATAATGAAATCGCCTATTACAAAGAAGGAATAGGCGATGCGGTTATTTTATTGCATGGTTATCCTATGGACAAAAACTGTTGGATGGACTTGATGGTTGTGCTTTCCAGTGCTTATAAGGTTATTGCAATTGATATACCTAGATTAGGTAATTCTAAGAATGTCCATTTAGACTCCATCACTACTATTGCTGATGAAATTCATAAATTATTGGTTCATGAAGGCATAGCGCAAGCGGTATTTGTTGGGCATTCTATGGGTGGATATATAGCTTTGTCAATTTACGATCGCTTTAAAGAAATGGCTATGGGACTTAGTTTGGTGCACAGCACCATGAAATCAGATACGGAAGAAAAGAAACGTATGCGTTTAAAAGTTATTGATTTAGTAAGTAATGGCGGAGCAAAGGTATTTTTAAATGAACTATTTCCAAGTTTATTTGCTCCTTCTAATAAAACCGAATTTAAGTTGGAATGGGAGGGTTTATTGAGTCGTTATCAGTCCGTTCCTTCAGTTAGTTTAATATCCTTGTATAAAGCCATAATGGAAAGACAAGACTATGCAGAAGGCGCCTGGAATCAGTTGCCTATGCAATGGATAATTGGTAAACAAGATCAATTATTAGATGCAAAAGATTTAATTAATCAAGCGCTTCAATCGAACATTTCCTTTGTATCTTTATACCCAGATTGTGGGCATATGAGTATGATAGAAAATGCTAGGCAATTTGAAAAAGACATCGTTGAATTTACTAATTTCTGTTATGCAAAAACTAATCAAAAATAAAATTTTTCTAACGCTCCTCATTATATGTTGGAGTATAACTAGTTATGCATCTCATATAATTGGCGGTGAGTTTACGTATACTTACCAAGGCAACAATGTCTATCGTGTTACCCTAAGTATTTATCAAGATTGTTTAACGGGCAATCCTTCCGCTATTCAACAAGATAATCCAGCTAAGGTAAGCATCTTCGAAAGTGATGGGAATATCTATCTTCAAGATGCCAACCTAGTAGCGGTTTCTTCTGTGTTAATTCCTAGTAATTTTAGCAATTCCTGCATAACCAATGTTCCCAATACGTGTTTACGAAAAACCGTTTTTGTAAAAGATTATGTTTTACCGTCCAATGCACTCGGATATAGAATTCTCTATCAACGTTGTTGCAGAAATGCTACTATTTTAAATATCGATAACCCCGGGACTACAGGAGCGTCTTACTATTGTGATATTCCTCCATTATTAACTACGGGAGCAAACAATAGCGCAATTTTTAAAGTTGATCCACCACAAATCATTTGTCTAAATGTACCTTTTGTATACGATCATAGCGCAACAGATGCCGATGGAGATTCATTAAGTTACAGTCTTTGTGAAGCCTATATTGGGGGCTCACAAGCCAATTCATCTCCCATGCCTAATGCTATATCCCTATATCCTGTTAACTATAGTGTGCCTTATACCTATGACAATCCCATACAAGGAAATCCTGGAATACAAATTGATGCAGTAAGTGGGTTGATGTATTTTACGCCTACCATACAAGGAAGGTATGTAGTAACAGTTTGTTGTAATGAGTGGAGAAATGGAGTCATTATTAATACCTCTAAAAGGGAATTTCAATTTGTGATTACTAATTGTTATAAAACAACTATCGCTAATATTCCTCAATATAGCGCTGATTTTAACACCTATATATTTACATGTACTACTAAAGAAATTAAATTTAAAAATACCAGTATTGGAGGGAATACGTATCATTGGGATTTTGGCGTTGCCAATACATTGTCAGATACCTCTAATTTATTTGAACCTACTTTTACTTATCTAGATACGGGTACTTATATAGTTAAACTAATAGTCAATCCTAATTCTACCTGTAGCGATAGCATTACACGCTATGTAAAAGTGTATCCCTTTTTTAAAACTGATTTTTCAATCACTGGAAATCCTTGTCCAAACACTATCATAAATTTAAATGCTCAAATTACCAATTCTTGTCCACCAACCAGCTTCTATAATTGGTATAGCAATGGAACTTTAATAGGCACCTCCAATACAGCTGCTACTAGCTATGCACAAAGTGGCACATGCAATATTCAATTAGTTGCGGGAAACTCAAAAGGTTGCAGAGATTCTATTAATAAAGATTTTATAATTGATAATTTTATACCCTTTGCAGGCAATGATACGATTATAGTAGTAGGAGAGCAAATTCAATTTAATGCAACAGGCGGTGTATTATATTCTTGGACTCCTAGTACCTATTTAAATTTAAATAACCTTGCAAATCCTGTTGGGTTTTACCCAATCTTAGATACAATCCAATACACGGTAAACATAACATCCTCCAATGGTTGTTCGGGAACTGATGATATTATAGTAAGGGTTGTAAAGCAAGGTGCTTATTTTATGCCAAGTGGATTTACGCCTAACAATGATGGAAATAATGATAGAATAAGACCTATTTTGATAGGTTATTCCAAACTCAATTATTTTTCAATTTATAATA
>CAIWHF010000142.1 GCA_903912405.1 uncultured Bacteroidota bacterium
AATACACTTGTAAATTGAACGACCATCGGTGCATATCTTCATAAAAATCAGATAAATACGGATTATGGTCTACATCTTCAAAATGAGGCTCCCATTTAAAATGTTTTGCCAACATTTTAGTCAAGGTTGTTTTACCCGCACCAATATTTCCTGCAATTGCAATGTGTTTTATTTTGGATTTCTTTGCCATGTCCTCTTTATACTTATATAATTATTTAATAGTAGTTAATGCCGATTAATTTTCTAGTTGCTTTCAAGGTTTCACTTGCACTTGCTCGAGCCTTTTCTGCCCCTTCTTTTAATATGCGTTGCAAACGGGCTTCGTCTTTTTGCAAATCTGCAGCACGTTCTCTAATAGGTGCCACAAATCTAATCATATCTTCCGCCAATTGCTTTTTCATATCTCCAAATCGAATTGTGCAATCAGCATAAGCTGCTTCATATTGTGCAACAATAGTTGCATCAGTCATCAATCGCATCAATGAAAAAAGATTCTGAATATCATCGGTCATAGGACTATTAGGCTGCTCTGGCGATAAGCCAGATTTAGCTTTCATCGTTTTTTTACGAATCGTTTCATCATCATCGGCCAAGTAAATAGTAGCGTTTATATTTTCACTTTTACTCATTTTACCATTACCATCTAAACTAGGCACTTTGATTAATTCACTTCCAAAATTGAATGGATAGGGTTCTGGAAATAGCTCACCATAACGATTATTAAAACGATTGGCCATATTCCGTGCCATTTCTAAATGTTGTTCTTGATCTTTACCTACAGGCACTTTAACGGCTCTATGTATAAGAATATCAGCCGCCATCAACACCGGATAGGTTAATAGTCCAGCATTCACATTTTCTGGCTGAGAGCGCACCTTCTCTTTGAAAGTAGGCACCTTTTCAAGCTCTCCTTTATAGGTTAAGGTATTGAGTAAAAAATAAAGTTCTAAAATTTCGGGCACATCGCTTTGCACATACAAAGCCACCTTTTCTGGATCTAAACCACTAGCTATGTTTTCAGCAGCTACTCGAAAAACATGTTGTTTTAAATCTTTAGGATCGGGATGCGTGGTGAGAGAATGATAATCGGCAACGAAAAAATAACAATTATAATCGTTTTGCATTTTCACATAATTATGAATTGCACCAAAATAATTTCCTAAATGTAAAAAACCAGTAGAACGAATTCCACTCACTACAATCTGCTTTGACATGCCTAATACCTATATTATAAATGATGCTACAAGATACAAAAACCAATGTTTATAACTTACTTCTAAAGAAAAATTTATTATTAACTAAAAATATTTGGGAAGTTGTAACTTTAAGCGTCTAATTACAGCTACCCTATGCCACATCAATCGCTCAGTGAAGTACACGAAAGTGTTGAAATATCAAAATCTAAGAAGGGATGGCGCAGAATTGCAGCCTTCTTTGGTCCGGCTTATTTGGTGAGTGTAGGCTATATGGACCCAGGCAACTGGGCTACCGATTTAGCCGGTGGTAGCCAATTTGGATATACCCTAATTTGGGTGCTCTTAATGAGTAATTTAATGGCCCTATTGTTACAAACCCTAAGCGCACGTTTAGGCGTTGTTCGCCAATTAGATTTGGCACAATGCAATCGTTTGTGTTATCCCAAACCCGTAAATTTCATACTGTATATTTTTGCTGAATTAGCAATTGCTGCCTGTGATTTGGCAGAAGTATTAGGTATGGCTATTGGTTTACAATTATTATTAGGCATCCCTTTATTGGTGGGCGTTTGTATAACCATTTTAGATACCTTTTTACTGATGTACTTGCAACGATTAGGTATTCGAAAAATGGAAGCCTTCATTATTGGATTAGTCGGCATTATCAGCGTATGTTTTTTAATAGAATTAGTTTTTGCTCAACCTAACATGTTGGAGGTAGCTAAAGGTTTAAATCCTACACTACCCAATCAGGCGGCTCTTTATATTGCTATTGGAATCATTGGAGCAACGGTTATGCCGCATAACTTATACTTGCATTCTGCTTTAGTTCAAACTAGAAAAATAGAACGCAACGAAGTGGCAATTAAAAAAGCATTGAAATACAATTTATGGGATAGTACCATTGCCTTGAATATTGCTTTTTTTGTAAATGCAGCCATTTTAATTTTAGCAGCAAGTACCTTTCATACTACGGGAAACCATCAAGTGGCCTCTTTATCGGAAGCGCACCAACTTCTTGCCCCAATTTTAGGGAACAAATGGGCGCCCCATTTATTTGCTATTGCCTTGATTGCTGCCGGACAAAGCTCTACCATTACAGGCACCTTAGCTGGACAAATAGTTATGGAGGGTTATTTATCGCTACGCATTAACCCATGGATGCGAAGAATTGCTACCAGATTAATTGCTATCGTGCCTACACTATTGGTATTACTCATAGCGGGCGAAGCAGCAGCTGATCGGCTCTTAGTATTTAGTCAAGTTTTACTAAGTATGCAATTGGCCTTTGCCGTTATTCCACTGCTCCATTTTGTGAGTGACAAAAAAGAAATGGGCATGTTTACCATTAAAAAATCGACCCAAGTTATTGGTTGGATAGTAGCAGGCATTATTGTTTCGCTCAATTTAAAATTAGTGTTTGCTACTGCAGATGAGTGGATGACCAACAGTTCATCTCTAGGAATTAAACTACTTATTGTGTGCATGGAAGTACTTATAGTAGGCTTATTGATTTATACCATCATCTACCCATTGATTGCTAAAAAAATACAAAGCAAACCCTTTATACATCCTACAATTGATTTGCCTAATCTACAAACAGCATTTAATGCGTTCCATAAAATTGCCATTGCATTAGACTATACCGATACCGATCGCAATAGTATTACCCATGCCTTACGCTTAGCGCCTAATGGCACACACATTGTTTTGATTCATATTGTAGAAAGTGCATCGGCACGATTGTTGGGCAATAATGCACATGATGAAGAAACCATTCGAGACAAAGCTATTTTACAAGAGTATGCGCGGTTTTTCGAAGATCGTGGCTATTCCACTTCAGCCGTATTAGGATATAACAAAAGGGTTCAGGAAATTGTACGTATTGTAAAAGAAATGCAACCTGATTTATTAATACTTGGTAGTCACGGGCACAAAGGGCTCCATGATTATTTGTACGGTGAAACGATCAATCAAGTGCGACACCTTATAGACATACCTGTCTTTATTGCGAAATCGTAACTTACTGAATTTGTGTAAACTCAAATAATTCGGGTTTCATATTAGATGCAGTTGGATACTCCACTGTCACCCGCATTTTATCGTTTAGCAATTGCTCATATCGAATCTGATGGGGTGTATTAAAAGTTCTATTCGCAGTTTTATTAAGGGATTGAAAAAGAAAAGATGCTGCTCTTGCATCGGTTTGCTGACGTGTGAAATTAAATTGCAGCGTGTCGGAGCTATTGGTTAAATGAACACAATACAACAAACCATTGCGTTGCTGCTTCAATGCCAATTGTTCAAAAATAGTGGTATCCCCTTCCGCTACTATCTTTCCGGTTCCCAACATGGTACTATCATTCTGCATTTTCCAGGTTTCAATAATTACCACCTTATCTTTATTAGCTACCCAAGTGCCCTGCAACCAAATAAAATTGCGTAGTTGATTGGGCATAGAAGAACAGGCCCATAAAAAACTGAATAAAACAAAAACTAGAATACTTTTTATAAACTGCATAGTTGATTATTTAAAAAGCCATAGTGAACTATGGCTTTGCTTATTTTTTTATGATTCATTAGAGAAAATTCCCGAAACCTTTTCAACGGCTGGTGCCGATGGAGCGGTCGCTGATTTCTGAGGTCGTTGCGGCTGCCTTGCAGGATTTGGTTTTTGAGGGCCTCTTTTTTGTTGATTAGGCTGTTGATTGGAGGTGTTCGGTCCTTTCTCAGCATTTGGCTTATTAGGTCCTGCATGTTGTTGAGGCTTATTACCTCCTAGAGTTGCAGGCCTATTATTGTTATTATTTTTATGCTTATGATTTTTGTTCTTCTTCTCTAAAGCTTTTAGTGTTATTTGGCCTACATCATTCACAAAGCCCATATCGGCCGATTTAATGCCTTTGCGCTCACTTGCTGATTCTATTTCTATGGCTTGCAACTCATCTGGGAATACGCCTTTTTTATTAAGGGAGAGAATTTCCTTAACTCGCTCAATCGTCATTGGATATTGTTTATTGCTAGAAGCAAAACTATACCACATCAGATTTTTAAAGATATCTTTCTTTTGTAAAAAGGCTCTTCCTTGTTTTGTTTCAATTTGCTCTGCGTGATCTGGGAATACACTCAACGCATCTAAATAGGTATCCAATTCGTAATTCAAACAACATTTTAAACGGCCACATTGACCCGATAATTTTGTTTGATTGATAGATAGATTTTGATAACGAGCAGTATTCGTATTCACTGATTTAAAATC
>CAIWHF010000143.1 GCA_903912405.1 uncultured Bacteroidota bacterium
AGCATTAGAAATTGAGGATTGCATCAAAAGCGTAGTGTACGAATATGATACATTAATAATAGATTGGCAGACAAATTCAGAAATTGAAAAAACAATAAAAAACAAGTTAGATGATTTGCTTTTCGAAAAACAACAGCAATTCGATACACAATTTTCTTTCGATAACATAGATGCTTTAATTGAAGAAGTAATCAAAATTGCAAAACTAAAATACGTTTAATGCTACCCAACATCAACCATATTAAATATGGTAGTAAAAGCATCGAATACAATTTGTCTTTTACTACTCGTAAAACACTAGGCATAAAAGTTATGCCTGATGGCAATGTAAATGTTATTGCACCTATTGGCGCAGATACCATTGATATTAACCAAAGAGTAAAATCAAAAGCATATTGGATTTTAAAACAACAAGCTTTTTTTGGTTTGTATAAACCCAATACACCAAAACGAAAATTTGTAAACGGAGAAACACATTTGTATTTAGGACGTCAATACAAATTACAGATTGCAAAAGCAGATATTGATTCAGTTAAAATTTACAGTGGTTCAATTGTAATTTCTGCAAAAGAAATTACAACTACGGGACAAAAGTCTGAATTCAGTCCAAATAAAATCAATCTTTTAGCCTACCAAAGCGCTTCATCCGCTTCATTGTCGGAAGCTTTTACAGCTTGTACCTATGGAAAGTCAGTTGACACAAAAGGGAATTACACCTCTGAATTTAACACATTTACCACTCGAATTTCAAGCCATTTCGAAAACAAAGCAATTGCTGATTACAATGCAAAGAAATATGCAGATGCCCTTCCTTCGTTTGAAAAAGCATATGAAATTAACGGGGCGAAGGATACTACAAGCCTTTCAAATTGTGCTTTAGTTGCAGATCGCGGTGCAATCTATGATAAAGCGAAATTATATTATCAGAAAATGATTGACAATAAACAAGGATTTGGAAATACCTATTCTTCTTTAGTCAATGTTTATCTGATGATGAAAGATACGGTTGGAGGAATGGATATGTTAAAGAAAGGTCGTGTGGCTTATCCCAATGATATTAACCTTGTTATTACAGAAACCAATTATTTCCTAAAAACAAACAATAGCAAAGAAGCTTTAAACAACCTGAATATTGCGCTGACCGCTAAGCCTAAAGATGCCAATCTTTATTTAGTTAGAGGTAATATTTACGATAATTTGGCGAATCCTAAAGATGCTGCTGGCAAAGACATGGAAAAGCCGAAAGATTACAATGAAAAATTGAAATTAGCGGAATCTGACTATCAAAAGGCTATTGAATTAAAGCCAGATTATTTTGATGCAATGTACAATTTAGGTGTATTGTATAATAACCATGGAGTTGCATTAAATAAAATTGCTGATAAGATCACTGATAATGCGAAGTATAAGGAAGCGAATGATCTAGCTACAGCAGAATTTTCCAAAGCGTTGCCGGTTTTAGAGAAAGCATTAGAAGTTAATCCTAAAGATAGAAACACCATGTATGCTTTAAAACAGATCTATGCACGAATGCAACTGCTCGATAAGTTAAAAGCTATGAACGAAAAATTGAAGAACTAAGGCTTCCACCTAGTTCGGATATTTCAAAGGCGGAGGGCAGTAATGTTCTCCGTTTTTTTTGTCAAAATACTTATTGATTTCTTTTTGATAGATGCTTGTTTTCTGAAAATATTAGTAGCAGAATAGGGCTTAATTGTTTGATTGTTAGCTATAAGCTATTTAACATAATATTAATTATAAGACAATTGTGGGTATTGTAAAAATTTGGAATACGTAAATATTGACCTATAAAAAGCTTGATTTAACCTGTTTTAATCAGATGATATTTCCGCATCTGTTGTGTCTTCTTCAGTAAATTGTGGGTATTGTAAAAATTTGGAATACGTAAATATTGACCTATAAAAAGCTTGATTTAACCTGTTTTAATCAGATGATATTTCCGCATCTGTTGTGTCTTCTTCAGTAATTTCCTTTTCCATACTTTGAAACTTTCTTCC
>CAIWHF010000144.1 GCA_903912405.1 uncultured Bacteroidota bacterium
CCGCTTCCACTAACACCGGTAACGCAGGTAAATGCTGCAAGTGGAATTTTAATAGATACATTTTTAAGTGTATGGCCTTTAGCGCCTTTTAACTCTAAATATGCTCCATTTCCTTTTCTACGTTGCGTAGGCACTTCGATTTTCTTTTCACCACTCAAATAAGCATTAGTATTAGAAGTTAGGCTAACAATATCTTGTGGTTTCCCTTTGCTAATGATAGCGCCACCATGTATGCCGGCTCCAGGGCCTATGTCTATTAAATAATCAGCAGCTAACATGATGTCTTTATCATGCTCTACCACAATTACAGAATTATTACTATCTCTTAATCGTTTAAGCGCTTGAATGAGTTGTTCATTATCGCGTTGATGCAAGCCAATGCTTGGTTCGTCTAAAATATAAGTTATACCGGTTAGTTGCGATCCAATTTGTGTTGCTAATCGAATGCGTTGCGATTCGCCGCCACTTAAGGTTTTTGAAGCTCTATCTAAGGTTAGATAATGTAAGCCTACTTCCACTAAAAACCCTAAGCGATCTATGATTTCCTTTATTAAATCGGTGGCAATTAATTGTTGTTTTTTACTCAACTGTTTATGCAATTGCAACATCCAGGAATGTAGCTCTTGAATAGACAGTGCATTCAGTTCTGCAATATTTTTATCATCTATTTTGAAATATAAACTTTCTTTTTTCAATCTCGTGCCAAGGCAAGTAGCGCAGGTATCTAATTGCATAAATTGCTCTGCCCAATCTTTTACGGGTTCCGAATTCGTTTCTTCAAACCAACGGTAAACCATATTGATGATGCCTTCATAGCCTGCGTCATTTGAAGCAAGGGCGCTTTCTGAGTTTTTATTAATTTCCCCTTCTTCATTGCCATAAAGCAAAATATTTAATTTGGCGGTAGGTATTTTTTCAATCGGTGTATCTAAGGAGATTTTATATTTTTTAGCAAGACTAATTACTTGTTTGTAGGCATAGGCTTCACGTTCTTCACCTAAAGGTGCCAAGCCACCTTCCTTAATACTAGCTTTCCAATTGGGAATAGCAGCCTCCATGTTTATTTGGTTGATAGTGCCTAAGCCTTTGCAGTTAGGGCAAGAACCGTAGGGAGAATTAAAAGAAAAGCTATTGGGTGAAGGAATCTCGTAGGATAAGCCGGTGTCAATACACATGAGTTGCTTGCTATAAGCATGCACTTTTTGGGTGTCTACATCTAAGATGAAAAGCAGGTCTTTGCCAACTTGTAGTCCTTTTTGGATGCTTTGAGCTAGTCGAGTAAAATGTGGTTCTTTCACAACTGTTTGATCGATCACAGCTTCAATATCATGTACTTTATATCGATCTAATTGCATTTTTTCTTTCAATTCAACAAGCACATTGTCCACCCTCACTTTTATATAGCCTTGCTTTCTCAATTGCTCAAACAATTCTCGATAATGCCCTTTTCTACCTCTAACCAGGGGAGCTAATAAAATTATTTTCTTATCAGATAAGTGCTCTTTTACATGCTGTACAATTTCACTTTCAGAAAATTGTACCATTTTTTTATTGGTATGGTAAGAGTAAGCATCAGCAATTCTAGCATAAAGTAGGCGAAGGAAGTCATAGATTTCCGTCACGGTACCAACAGTAGATCGTGGGTTTCTATTCGTAGTTTTTTGTTCAATTGAAATTACAGGGGAGAGTCCTTTTATACTATCCACATCAGGTCGTTCTAAATCACCCATAAATTGTCGAGCATAACCAGATACACTTTCTAAATACCTTCTTTGTCCTTCTGCATAAATGGTATCAAAGGCTAAAGAAGACTTACCACTACCACTTAATCCGGTAATAACTACTAGCTTATTTTTAGGTATTGCAATGGATATATTTTTTAAATTATGAACGCGAGCCCCTTCTATTTCAATGTGCGTGTGTGTATGCATATTATGTTGCTATAGTGCTATGAAAACTAATTAATAGGTTCTGTTTACTGCAAAATTAATGAGTTGAATCATGGCTGTTTTTGCTTCAGATTCAGGGAAACGATCCAGCATTTTGATAGACTCATTTAAATACTGATTCATTTTTTCAGATGCATAAGCAATACCTCCTGAGTTAACAACAAATTCTATAACTTGTTCAACGCTCTTTTTATCGGTGTTTTTATTTTTAATCAAATAAATTATTTTACGCTTATCAGAAGTGTCAGCTTTAGATAGGGCATAAATAAGGGGTAGTGTCATTTTTTTCTCTTTAATATCAATACCCAATGGTTTGCCAACAGCATCTTTGCCATAATCAAATAAATCATCTTTGATTTGAAAGGCAATGCCAATTTTCTCACCTAGTAATCTGAAATAGTCGGTTATCTCGGGGTCTTTACTGGAAGAGTAGGCTCCTGCTGCACAAGATGCTGATAATAGTGAAGCAGTTTTGGCGCGGATGATTTCAAAGTAAACAGCTTCCTCGATATCTAATTTTCGTGCTTTTTCTATTTGTAATAACTCACCTTCACTCATCTCCTTCACGGCTCTTGAAGTGATTTCTAAAATCTCATAATCTTTAAATTCTAAGGCGAGCAGTAATCCTTTCGATAAAAGGTAATCGCCTGCCAAGACGGCAACTTTATTTTTCCATAATGCGTTTACGGAGAAGAAATTTCTTCTAATCATGGAATTGTCAACCACATCATCATGGGTTAACGTAGCAGTATGCAATAACTCTATTAAACTTGCTGCTCTGTATGTAGACTCATTGATGGTACCTGCAATTTTTGCACTCAGGAAAATAAACATGGGGCGCATTTGTTTGCCCTTTCGATTTATGATAAAGTGCATTATTTTGTTTAACAACAAGTTGTTACTCAGCGTGTTTGATGTGAATTTTTGTTCAAATTGTTTTAATTCACTACCAATAACTTGTTTTAGAAACTCCATAAAATTATACAATCAATCAAGGGTAAAAATAATCAAAATATACTATATAAAATGCGCTGTAATATGTGTTATAGGTGTTTTAAATGTTAATTTTTCATAATTTATAAGGTGGTGAATTGATTTTTAATTTAATTGTGTTAAATTTGTAAGTAATATTATGTAATATTTTAAGTCCATATTTATGAAAAGATTTTTATTTGTTAGTTTACTAACTACGTTATCCCTAGCTTCTAATGCACAAGAAGTAGGAACAGCTGCCGTTTCTGGCGCAAGAGACATGACCTACAGAGGTTCTAATTATGATGTTTTAGACTCATCGTATATTTCAAAAAAGCGTATGCCTCAGCAAACGAGCTTTTTAAACAATCAATACGATTTTCCAGCGCGTGCCAAAAACATGTGGCAAATTGGTGTTGGTGCCGGTTTATACAATGTATCAGGTGATGTATCCACTTTAATGTTATGGCAGAAAGGTGGTTATGGTTTACATCTCCAAGCAAGAAAAGCGTTAGGTTATTTAGTGTCTGCTCGTTTTAACTATACTTATGGTATTGCAAAAGGATTAGATTGGCAAGTTGCACAAAATTATGCATTGAATCCTGCGTATACTGGATGGGAAAATGGTAGACAATTTGTGGGAAATTATAATCCTCAAAATGATTATACTAAAGATGCCAATGGTAATCCAAAATTAAATGATGTATTCTATGCATATAAAATGGAAGCACATCAGTTTAATTTTGATATGGTTTTCTCTTTAAACAATATTTTATTTAATAAAGCTAATCATAAAACATCATTTTATGCTTTTGGTGGTTTAGGTGCTTTCGCATTTCAAACATGGATGAATACTAGAGATGCTAATGGCAATAAATATGATTTTAATGCTTTATCTGCTACTATGGCAGCGCAAAATTTAACGAATCATACAGATCGCGTAAAAGCGATTCAAGCAGCTATGGATGGTTCTTATGATGCTGATGCTCAAAACAACCTTTCTACAAGAAAACCCGGTTTAGGTTTTATTGCTAACAAAACTTTATTACTTACACCTAGTTTTGGTATGGGTATGGAATTTAAAATTAGTTCAAAAGTTTCTTTGCAATTTGAAGATAGAATTAGCTTTAGCTTAACCGAAGATGAATTAGATGGTCAACAATATTGGGGTGCAACTATTCCTACGGGAGTGGTGCCAACACCTATGCCATCTCCAAACACCGATAATATTAACTATTTCTCTGCTGGTTTAAATTTCCAATTGGGTAACAAAGCTAAGCGTGTTGCTTCTTTATGGTGGTTAAATCCATTAGATTATGTATATAATGAAATTAGTAATCCTCGTCACATGAAAGTGCCTCCTGCTGTAATTGCAGATGAAGATGGTGATGGTGTTGCTGATCAATTAGATAAAGGACCTAATACTCCAGCTGGTCAAGCTGTAGATGTACACGGAGTACCTATGGATACAGATGGTGATGGTGTTCCTGATTTCAGAGATCGTCAATTAATTACGCCTACAGAATGTCAACCTGTTGATGCTGATGGTGTTGGAAATTGCCCTTGCCCTTCAAATTGTCAAACCATTGCGCCGCCTGCAAATGCTTGCAATATTGCACCAACCACATTGGAATTCGATAATAATTCTGCTAAATTCTCAGTAAAAGTACAAGCGCAATTAGTAGCCTTAGCTGCTCAAATGAACGCCTCTCCTTCTTGTAAAGTTGTGGTTGCGGGTAACGGTAACGTAAGCAAATCTCAACAACAACGTTCTTGGGAGCGTGTGGAAGCCGTGATTGTATTCATGAGTGAAAAACATGGTATTGATCGTAATCGTTTTATTTTCCAATATGCACAAACTGGTGATGCCAATACGGTAAATTACCGTGCTGCAGCAATTGGTGAAGATGGTCCGGTTACACAAGCGCCACCATTCCCTAATTTAGTTCCAAAAAAATAGAACAAACTTTAAATAAAAAAAGCTACTCATTTGAGTAGCTTTTTTTTATTTAG
>CAIWHF010000145.1 GCA_903912405.1 uncultured Bacteroidota bacterium
ATGCTGTTGGTCAATAATCTGACCCTTGTTTTCAACAAATCCATTGTGATTTGAAAAGTCTTTGGTGTCGACTTTTTTTTCTATTGCAAAAGCTACTTGCATTCCTAGTAAGGAAGCAATTAAAACCAATTTACTGGAACGTAAATAATTGGGCATAGTATACCTATTTAAAATTTAAACTTTACAAATTAAAAGACCTTGAAAAACGCCTAATTGGTTGGCACTTTTCAAAGGGTATTTTTTTAAAATCTGACGCTTGGTTAAAAAGGCCAAAATATCAACTACAAGTATAACAATTATTTCTTAAAAATCAAACTGTTTTGGGGAAATGTTTGGCTAGCTTCCTTTCAGAAAAAAACTAGACGCTTAGGGGGTTCCTAATGACTTTTAGTCGAAATAAAAAGGGAGCATTGACGCTCCCTTTTAGATTTTATATTAATTATTTTTCAAATGTTTTTCTGCATGATAAGAAGACCTTACCAAGGGTCCGCTTTCAACATGTCCAAAGCCCATTTTATACCCTTCTTCTCTATACATTTCAAACTCATCAGGATGCACAAAACGAACAACTGGCAAGTGTTTAGGAGTGGGTTGCAAATACTGACCTAATGTAAGTACATCACAACCATTATCTACTAAAGACTGCATAGACGCTAAAACCTCTTCTTTTTCTTCGCCCAAACCTAGCATTATACCGCTTTTAGTTCGCATTCCACCATCTTTCAGGCGTCTGATAACTTCCAAACTTCTATGATATTTAGCTTGAATACGAACTTTTTTAGTCAGGCGCTCCACCGTTTCTAAATTATGAGAAACAACTTCTGGATGCGCATCAATGATACGTTGTAGATTATGCCATTCTCCTCTAAAATCAGGTATCAAAGTCTCCATGGTGGTATCTGGATTTAAGGCACGAACGGCCTTGATGGTATTGTACCAAATTATGGATCCCCCATCTTCCAACTCGTCTCTGTCAACGGATGTTAACACAGCATGCTTTACTTTCATTAGATGAATGGCCTCTGCTACACGTTGTGGTTCATCCCAATCTACAGCCTCTGGGCGACCAGTAGCTACAGCGCAAAAACCACATGATCGAGTACAGATATTACCTAAAATCATGAAAGTTGCAGTTCCCGCACCCCAGCATTCACCCATATTTGGACAATTACCACTTTCACAAATGGTATGCAATTTATGCGTATCTACTAAATTACGAACATGTTTATATTCTTCCCCTATGGGTAATTTGACTCTAAGCCAATTGGGCTTTTTTACTCTAATTTCTTCTGAAGAAATAGGATTTATTATTGGAAGTTCCTGCATAATCGAGTGCAAATTAATTCAATCATTTTCTTTTACCAAATTGAAAAGAAATATACATATTAGCAAAGGTTTTTTTATTCTGATCATCCATCATTATTTGAATAGCATCTGAATAAAAATCAACACTTGCTCCTACTTCTGCAGCTAATAAAGTGGTTTTTTCTTTTGAAAAATCAAAATGCAATGCCGTTTTAAAATGAAATCCCGGTATATACTTTAATTGATTTAATCCTTCTGAAAAACCAGCACTACCAAAAATCAAATCTGGATTTAAATAAACATCTCGATAGACTGATTCGTATTGAATATTTTTCTCTACATATCCAAGCACTGGATCATTAACTAATGCAACCAGTTTGTATGGTTTTACAACACCTATAGATAAACCACCGGCAAAAAGCAAATGTATAGATGCACTTTGAGGATCGGGCTTACCTGCTATTTTTATTCGTTGACCATAGCTTAAGCGCACTTGATAAAATTTATTTACTTTCCCAAATACGTAACCTAAAGTTTTGGAAGAAGACGAAATCGAAGAATTGATAGTCAATTTTTGACGCACATCTACCTTCTCTGCCAACTCTACTTGAAACAGACTCGTAGTGTATTGAAAGTTGGGATATTTTGAATGCAATTTTATTTCTTTACCTATATCTGCAAACAAAGCCCAGCCATCTGATTGCAAACGAAAACCAGCACTCCATTCCGACTTAATAGGAGGTGCTTTTAATAAGCGTTTTGAAAGTTGCAAATTAGACTTTGGTATAACTTTGGTCTTAGGCATAACTACAGTTTGACCTTTCATTTCTTTATTAAAAAAAAATAATAAAGAAATTAGCAAAAATGAAAGGATCCTAATTTTAGATAACTTTATAGAGGCAAGCATGTTTTTGTATTAAAATACCTTGTAAATTTAACGAAAATATCGAAACAATGACATCTCAAGTTATTTATTTAGGCGAACTAAGAACAAGTGCCACACATATACAATCTGAATCCAAAATAGAAACAGACGCTCCAATTGACAATCAAGGTAAAGGTGCTCGCTTTTCTCCTACTGATTTAGTAGCTACCGCACTAGCTTCTTGCATGCTTACCATCATGGGTATAGCGGCAAATACGCACCATATAGACATAAATGATACAAACTGTAGCGTTGAAAAAATAATGGAAACTGCTCCGCGTAGAATTGGTAAAATTAAAATTCAAGTCCATTTCCCAAAGCACATAAAGTATAGTGATAAAGAAAAAATGATTTTAGAAAAAGCGGCACTCACCTGCCCAGTTATGGAAAGCTTACATCCAGATTGTATTAAAGATATTCAATTCTTATGGTCGTAAAGTAAAAATAGATAAACCAATTGCGCAATCTAAACATTTCTTGGGTTGGCAATAGTAAGTATACAATTGCAACAGCGATTGGGAATCAAGAGCACTGTTGACCCGCCAAGCACAAGTAGACCATTTTTCTATTATTGTATTCTGTTCTGCTTTTATGCTTTGCAGCCAATCAATAACAAGCATTTTCTTTTCATAGTTATCTTCATAAGATGCCTGTAAAAACAAGAATGGTAGCAGCGTATTAATAAATATAATATCAATTGCCGATTCGCCTAAATTTTTTGTACTCGTGTTGGCTGTTTCTTTACCAAATCTGACATGATTATCCCAATAAGGTGAAGCTGTAATTTTAAAAAAAGACCGTATATCATTCAATGAACTAATGCTTGAAAGCATAGCACACAAATGGGTTGTTTTGCATAACAATGCAGCTAATTGAGCAATCCTAATAGTTGGAAAATTTACTGGTCGCATTCTCATAAATTTCCAAATATGTTTTTGCATGGGTTGCAATTGGTATTTATGCCTAATAAATGTATAATGCGTTTGCAATTGTTGATAATAGCCGTCAGCAAACGAATCTTCTAAAAAACCAGCTTGACCAAATAGCAGCGCTTCCATTTCTAGAGGATTGCTTTGGGCTTTAATCAATAGCTTATTAGGAATGGATTTGGATAACAACTCAAATCCAGTTGCATTGACATTAAATCCAAAATTGATGATTAATCGCTTTATAAGTAATTGTTGCCAATCATTTTGATTGTTTGCTAATTCCAACTTCCAATCTACCAATTTCATTTCCAATCGCTCCAAAAGCAATCGATGTTGCCAATTATACTTAATAAGCTCACTGACTGAACTTAATAAATTGGCACAGGCAATGTCTTGTTTGTGCTGCATTAATTGTTGATAGGTTTGTAGTACTTCTTCGCTTATGTATTCCTTTAAGGCAATTACTGGAAAATGGTATGGCCAGGTTGGTGCATCATCCTCATAGACTACATGGAGTATCAAATTATTATAAGCAGGATCTTTTTGATGTTGATGCTTAAACCAATCGCTCGTTTTGATATGTACTTCAATATTCCCAACTAAAATGGTTGTTCCCACTTTTATTTTAGCCGTTAAAAAATCTGGGCCAGCATTTTTATTAATACTCCCCCTACTAATCAAAGTGATTGTTTCATTATTAGTGGCAACTAAACGATGCGCTTGAAACAAGCCATACTGCCAAATGAACTGTAGTAAATCTTCTTGCATAACTTAAATAAAATAACTTAGTAACGATGCTACTAAGTTATTTTATTTACTGCTTATAAAGAAATATTTTTAGAAAAAAGGCTGCATCTCTTGTTGATACATTTTAGCAGCATCATGCGCTTTACTTGCAAAATCTTCTTGATCACCAGCATAAATAATTCCTCTCGAAACATTAATTAAAATACCCCCATCTTCGGTTAATGCATGCTCACATACAGTAGCTACATCGCCACCTTGAGCACCAACACCTGGTATTAATAAAAAATGATTGGGTATGATTTTTCTTACGTTTTGTAATTGATCGGCCCTCGTTGCACCAATTACAAACATGGTATTCTCGATAGTTCCCCAGGAGCTTACTGTTTTCAAAACACGCTCATACAAATACGATTGATCCTCTAAGGGTAGCATTTGAAAATCTTGACTTCCTGGATTAGACGTCAAGCCCAACACAATAGCCCATTTATTTTCAAATGCTAAAAAAGGCTGTACACTATCCGCACCCATATAAGGCGCAACAGTAACACTATCATACGGATAGGTTTCAAAAAAAGTAATGGCATATTGCGTAGCGGTATTTCCAATATCTCCACGTTTTGCATCGGCTATAGTAAAGATATCATTGGGGATATAGGCTAAGGTTTCTTGCATAATTTCCCAACCTTTAATTCCCATAGCTTCATAAAAAGCCGTATTGATTTTGTACGCTACTGCAAAATCTTTTGTAGCATCTATGATTGCTTTATTAAATAGCAAAATTCCATTTGGATCATTTTGCAAATGCTGTGGAATTTTACGAGCATCGGTATCTAAACCAACACATAATACAGATTTTTTCTTTTTTATCTGAGCAACCAATTCATTACGATGCATATGTATTTAATTTTTTATTTCTACAATTTGTGTTTTAACTTGTTGTGCATTTCTGATGGCTAATTGACGTACTACATTTCCGGCCAATTCCATAAAACTATTTTTAGATAGGGAATTATCATCTAATACTGCAGGCACACCGCTATCTCCACCCTCTCTAATAGATTGCACCAAAGGTACTTCTCCAAGAAAATTCAGCTCAAATTGTTCAGCCAATTTTTTAGCACCGTCTTTACCAAATATATAGTATTTATTTTTCGGCAATTCTGCAGGTGTGAAATAAGACATATTCTCTACAATCCCTAAAATAGGCACATTTATCTGTTCTTGCTTCAGCATCACGATAGCCTTTTTAGCATCCGCTGCGGCTACTGCTTGTGGTGTAGATACAATAACGGCGCCTGTTACAGGTACGGTTTGCACTAGGGTTAAATGCACATCACCCGTTCCAGGTGGCATATCTATAATTAAATAATCTAAAGCACCCCAATGCACGTCTGATAAAAATTGTTTTAGTGCAGAACTTGCTTGTGGGCCACGCCAAATTATAGCTTGTTTTTCATCTATTAATAAACCAATAGACATCGCTTTAATACCATATTTTTCTATAGGTAAAATCATGCCTTTACCATTTACATCCATCATTTTTGGGCGCTCGTCTCTAATGCCTAACATCATAGGAATAGAAGGTCCATGAATATCTGCATCAAGCAAACCTACTTGTGCGCCTTGAGCAGCAAGTGCTAAGGCTAAATTTACCGAAACGGTAGATTTGCCTACACCTCCTTTACCAGATGCCACAATAATAATATTCTTCACTTCTGGTAAGAAAGATTTATTATCTTTCCTATTACTTACCACTTTTGCATCCATAATAACCGTTACTTCGGCTTCTTTATCTACCAAAAGATGAATAGCATTTATGCAAGCACGCTCAATATGCTCTTTTAGAGGACAAGCCGGCGTAGTAAGAATAACTTTAAAACTAATTTTCTTTCCATCTATTGCAATGGACTCAATCATGTTTAAGGAAACCAAATCTTTCCCTAAATCAGGTTCCTGCACATTACTCAGTGCTTCTAAAACAGCTTCTTTAGTAATCATTTTTATAAATATTGGATGCTTATGTCCGCAAAAATACAATTTAACCATGGTCTTTTCATAGATATTATTGATAGCCAATTTTTATTTTAACAAATTAGTTGAACCAAAGAAATTACATTTGTACCTAGTTAACTATTATATGCGATTTACCCTTTATCTTTTTATTTTACTTTTACCTTTCTGCGCATGGGCTCAAAACGAGCATAGCATCATACAAGTTAATGGCGTTGTATTAAGTAGTGATAGCAGCAGAACACTGCCTGACATTACGATTCTAATCAAAAATAAAGATAGAGGCACCTACTCGAGTGAATGGGGCGTTTTTACAATCGTGTGTGAGAAAGGAGACACCTTGCAATTTAGATGTTTAGGATACCGACCAAAAGATATTATAATACCTAAAAATGCAGGCGGAAGTTTCTTTTCCTTAACGCAAACCATGGTGCAAGACACCTTTTATCTTCCAGAAACAATCGTAAGACCCCTACCTAACAAAGACTATTTCAATTATGCTTTTTTGCATTGGAAAATAAATAGTGACAAATATGAAATTGCTCGACAAAACAATAACATGCTGCGCTTAAGAGCAATGTCCTATACCCTTGCTCGAGATGGAAACGAGCGACAACATTTACAACAGAATATCATTACAAAGCAGCTAGAATACCAAGGTCAACAACAACCCATGAATATTTTTAGCCCACTGAAATGGGGCGAATTCTACGAGGCTTGGAAAAGAGGAGATTTTAAGAAAAAGGATTAAGCACTTATTTGTTCTTTAAAGGTATCTTTAAAGATTTCAATTAATTTAGCACTTACTATTTTTTCAGACATTTTAATCATATTACAAAATGCAACGGCTTTTGAGATACCATGACCAATTATAACTGGCTCATTAATACCTAAAATTGGCGTGCCGCCGTAAATCTCGTAATTGAAATTATCTAAAAACGGATCTTGAATGTTTCTTTTATTTTTGAATATATGGTAGAAAGATTCTGCCATTTTCAATACTACATTACCAACAAATCCTTCGCAAACGATAACATCTGCTTTTGGAGCAAAAACATCTCTTCCTTCTACATTTCCAAAGAAATCTATATTAGCTTGCTCTTTCAATAACGGAAATGTGGTTTGTGCCAAAATATTACCTTTACCTTCCTCTGCACCTATATTTAATAGACCAACTTTAGGTTGTGCAACATCTAATACGGTCTGCGCGTAAATAGATCCCATCTGGGCAAATTGCACTAAATGTTCTGCCTTGCAATCAGCATTTATACCAACATCTATTAATAAATTAAACTGACCGTCTTCTCTTGGAATCGGAGATGCTATCGTTGGACGAATAACGCCTTCAATGTTTTTAACGGTATACATAGCGCCTACCATCATAGCACCTGTGTTGCCAGCACTGATAAAAGCGTCTATTTTTTTATGCATCAACATGCCAAAACCAATAGCAATGCTAGATTCCGGCTTTTCTTTAAGGGCTTTAGTTGGATGCTCATCCATTTCAATTTCTTGTGTAGCTGGCACTAATGTCCATCTACCATTAAATTGTTCTATTGCTGAAATATAAGGGGCAGCCTTTTGAGGGTCACCAATAAGTATAAGATGTACAGATGAATCTTGCTTTTGTTGCAAGTACATTTGTACACCTAATATTGCTTGTTCAGGTGCAAAATCACCTCCCATTATATCTAAACCAATATTCATGGATTTGATAGAATAGAAATTAAGCTGTAGTTTCTGTATCTGTTGCTGGATTTTTGTCCACCACTACACGTCCACGATAGAATAATTTTCCTTCAACCCAATGAGCACGATGACGCAAATGACTTTCGCCAGTTGTTTTATCTACACTAAATGTTTCAGCTACTGCTTTGTAGTGAGTACGGCGTTTAGCTCCACGTTGTTGCGAGTGTCTTCTTTTAGGATTTGGCATTTTATTTAATTTTTACTTCGTTTATTATTCTTTTTATTATCCTCTATTTTTATGGAATCTAATCCTTTCCAAATAGAATTTTTATTTTGTTGTTCTACTGCTTGAGCCGATTGTTCAAGAAAAGTTAATACATCCAGATTGCAGGTTTCATTTCCTTTGGCATCTTGAGGATGAATCTTTTGTAGAGGAATACTCAACATTAAAAACTCATACAACCAATCACTAATATCCAAAACAGTTTCGGATCTTGAAATAAATACCACATCAGCTTCTTCTTCAATCTGATCCTCGTCTTCTGCATCATTGAGTTTTACTAATAAATCAAACTCATCCCATAACGACAATTCAAAATTTTCACCGCATCGATCACAGGGAACTATCAAAGACCCATCAATGTTGAAATGAAACATGAAAAAGTTGACTTGCTTATCAAATGAAACTTTAATTTGTACATTCAATTGCTTGTATTCCGTTTCAGGATGTTTCCAAATTAAGAACTTGTCGTCTAAATCATAAATGAGTTCATGTTCACCCAACTTCAACCCTTGCCATGCAATTTCAAACACTCGTGAGTTTTTCATAAACAACTATTTAGAAAGCGACCTACCCTATGTATCTATGATCTTATCATAAGGCAAATAGGGGTGCAAAGTTAATACTAATTTTGGAAATTATTGCATTTTTTGACGTTTTAATAAAAATTGCTGCAATACCTCCTGCACTGGTGTTTGTAAATCAATCAATTCGTATGCAATGCGCGCTTCCAAACAAGTATTCCGTATATTCGATACAAAATCTTGAATTTCAATATGATACGATTCCTTTACTTGTGGCACATCGGCATATAGGACAGATCCATTCTCTAAATCCTCAAAAGCTGTTGGTTTATGCTCAAAATTAAATGCGAGCTCCTTGTCTGATTCTATTAACTGAAACAACAATACCTCATGCCCTTTAAATTTCAATTGACACAAGGCTTCTAATAAAGCGCTTTGTTGAGCCTTTTCTTCTAAACAATCACTAAATACAATGACGAGCGAACGCTTATGCATGCGTTCTGCTAATTCGTTTAATTGCTGAGTTAAATCAGCAGCAAATGGCGTTGAACTACCTTCATACAAATCCGTGAGCGTAGCGAATAGCTGATTATAATGAGAAGCGCTTGATTTGCAAGGGGTTAATATAGCAGTGATGGTGTTTTGATAGGCTAATGCAGCAGCATCTAATTGTTTTTTTAATATGTGTAGCATGCTTCCCGACAATAAACAGGCAAATTGTTTTTTACTCATTGCTCCAAGATCAGCTTTAAAATCCATGGAAGTAGAACTATCAATGAGCAGGCAACAACGAAGATTTGTTTCTTGATCGTATTTTCTGGTAAATAACTGCTCTGTTTTCCCGTAAACTTTCCAATCAATATGCTTCAAAGAATCGCCCATATTATAAGAGCGGTGCTCTGCAAATTCTACAGAAAAACCATGGAAAGGGCTTTTATTTAATCCAATTAAAAAACCCTCTACTAATTGATTGGCAACAAATTCTAATTGACTTGGCGGGAATGCTAACATGCTATAAAGTTATTATTTTTTTAAGACTTACAAGGCAAACTTTTTGGATTTAAGATTTTATTACTATCTTGTAGGATCAAATTCTTCTTTAAAGAATGAACATGAAATTTATTTACTTTAGTCTTGTCTTATTTTTACTTTTCAGCATGAGTGCATGTACGCGCTCATATATCTGTCAATGTAAGATTTCTTATAAAGGCCAACCGGGTTTACCTGATACTACTATCCACGAATACGATATTAAGGATTCTAAAGAAAATGCTAAGACATTGTGCGAAAGCAATTCTGGGAATTATAACAACAATGGCATTTCGAGTGTAGAAGATTGTAAACTATTCTAATTCACCAGCTCATGCAAGTCCGCTTTTCTATAAAAGCATTTTTAATAGAATTACTACTGCTGTCTTGTGCAGCAGTTTTTTTATTTTCAGGGATAAGCAAACTTATCTATATCAATAAATTAGAATGGATAATAGTAGATTTCTTAAATTGCTCTTATACCCTTGCAGGCATTTTTGCAAGAATTATAATAGGCATTGAATTAATACTTGGCTGCTTATTAATAGCCCATCAATATATTAGATTGACCGTTATTCTTAGTCAAGTTTTA
>CAIWHF010000146.1 GCA_903912405.1 uncultured Bacteroidota bacterium
GTAAGAGATGGTAGATTGTGTGGTTGCGGCCGTAAAGGTTGTTTAGAAACCTATGCATCTGCAACAGGTATCGTTCGAACGGCAAATGAATGGCTGGAAAGAGAAGGAGTAGATAGTTTATTGTTAGCTAAAAAAGGTAATCTTACATCTCGCGACATTTATTATGCAGCCAATGACGGAGATGCCTTAGCGCTTGATATTTTTGATTTTACCGCTAAAATACTTGGTCAAACATTAGCCGATGCCGTTACGATTACCTCGCCTCAAGCTATTGTTTTTTTTGGCGGCTTGTCCTTTTCTGGGGCATTTTTAATGGATCCAATAAGAAAGTACTTAGAATCCAATCTTCTAAAAATTTATAAAAATAAAATAACCATACTGCACTCGGAATTGCCAGATTCCGATGCCGCTATTTTAGGTGCCAGCGCTTTGGTTTGGTAAAAGTTCAAAAGGTCGTCACAATTGACGACCTTTTTTAATTTTTAGCGTTTCTATTAATCAGCATTTGACCTTACCTTTGTAAGTATATATCATATTTATGGAAATAATTATTGTTTTGTTGATAGGGTTGGCTTTGGGTAGTCTTCTTTCTTATTTTTATTTTAAGCAAAAAAACGGAGGTCACTCGGCTGCAGCATATAAAGAATCTGAAATAAAATTAATTCAATTACAGTCACAATTAGATAGTAGCAAAGAACTTTTTAGTTCCCAATTAAATGATAAAAGTGTTCAACTTGAACAATGCAAACAAGAAGTAACTGCATTGCAAAATTTATTAAGTCAACAAGAACGAAAATTAGCACAAACAGAAGTTACACAAACAATGCTTGCTCAAAATAATGATCGTTATAAACAAGAGATTGAGCAGCTAAATGAACGCTATCAAAAAGAATTCGAATTGATAGCGAATAGAATATTGGAATCAAAAACAGAAAAATTTACAGCACTCAACAAAACGAATCTAAGAGAAATTTTAGATCCACTTGGAAAATATATTGTTGAATTTAAAACTAAGATAGAAGAAGTATATAACAATGAAAGTAAAGAACGATTTTCATTGGGCAATGAGGTGAAAAAGTTGGCTGATTTGAATTTAAAGATGAGTGAAGAAGCTAAAAATTTAACCAATGCATTAAAAGGGGAAGCAAAAACACAAGGCAGATGGGGAGAGATGATCTTAGAGTCTATATTAGAGAAATCTGGATTGGTAAAGGGTAGAGAATATTTTATGGAGCATCAATTATTAGATGCCCAAGGGAAAGCATTAATTTCTGAATCGGAAGGAAAAAAAATGCGTCCAGATGCTGTTATAAAATACCCAGATGAAAGAAGCGTTATTATAGATTCAAAAGTTTCTTTAAATGCCTTTACACGCTATTTAGCGACCGATGAAATAGAAGAACAAAATAAAGAATTAAAAGCCCATGTAGATGCCATTAAAACCCATATTAGCACATTAAGTGAAAGAGGGTATGATGACTATCAATTGGCTTTAGATTTCGTTATGTTATTTGTTCCATCAGAAGCAGCCTATGTAGCAGCGCTCAAGGCAGAGCCTGATTTATGGAATTATGCCTA
>CAIWHF010000147.1 GCA_903912405.1 uncultured Bacteroidota bacterium
CAATATTTTTGGATCTGCATTCCCAGAAAAATACACACCCTCCTTTACTTGGGGAATGGGCCAAACGGCTACAAAACATCAAATTGAAAAAGCGATAGCTACTGCAAACGCCATGATGAATAGAAGAAATCAATGCTTAAGTAAAGAAGCCGAAGCTGTTTTACATTATATTTCAAACAAACATTAAGATGAGAAAAAAGATAATTGCAGGGAATTGGAAAATGAACCTTACTATAGCAGAAGGCAAACAATTAGTTCAGGATGTTATCAATGGACTACAAGCACTACCCCATCACAAAGAAGTTGTATTTGCTCCACCCTTTTTGCAAAGTGTAATGGTATCGGAACTAGTGAACAAAACCAATAATGTTTTCGTTGCTGCACAAAACTGTAGTGCTTTTGCTAATGGCGCATATACAGGAGAAATATCGGCAACAATGATAAAAAACGCAGGTATGCCTTATGTACTCATTGGCCACTCGGAACGAAGAGACTATTTTAACGAAACCCCAACCCTATTAGCACAAAAAGTAGACCAAGCGCTTGCGGCTAGATTACAAATTATCTTTTGCTGTGGCGAGCCCCTAAATAGTAGAGAACAAGCTACGCATAATCAATTTGTTGCAGATCAATTACGAGATAGCCTATTTCATTTAGATGCTAAAGCAATGGAAAATATAACCATTGCCTACGAGCCTATATGGGCTATTGGCACAGGACTTACCGCTAGTGCAAAACAAGCACAATACATGCATGCGCATATTAGAGCTACCATACACGCTCAATACGGCGAAACTATTGCCAAAGATCTAAGTATTTTATATGGCGGCAGTTGCAAGCCTAATAATGCCGCAGAATTATTTGCATGTGAAGATGTAGACGGTGGATTGATAGGTGGCGCCTCCTTAGTTGCAAATGATTTTATTGCTATTATAAATGCAATGGCCTAATTTTTTTAAAAAAAGAGTCCAAAATACTTTGAAGAATAAAAAGTAAATGATACCTTTGCAATCCAAATTCAAAGGGAATGCCGCGTTGGTCAATCGGTTTAAGACGCCACCCTTTCACGGTGGAATGACGGGTTCGACTCCCGTACGCGGTACAAAAAAAGAGCAACTATTTAGTTGCTCTTTTTTTATTGCCTATTTCCATCCTCCTCCAAGAGATCTATAAATATTTATGAGCGATTGAAATTGTTGTTTCTTTGCATCAATCAATTCAAACTTAGTAGATAGTGCATCACGCTGAGCAGTTAATACTTCTAAATAATTGGCTCTAGCAGATTTAAATAGATCGGTAGCAATTTCAATAGACTTAGAAAGTACAATAACCTCTTTATTTCTTAAATCATAAATGCGTTCTAAATTATCTATGATGGCTAATTGATTAGAAACCTCCAAATAAGCATTCAACAACGCTTTTTGATAATCATAAATAGCTTTTATTTGCTGTGCATTTGCTGTTTTGTATGCCGCCACTAAAGTCTTACGATTTAATATAGGAGCTGTTATTTCACTAACTGCATTATATAGTAAAGATGCTGGCAACGTATACAAAAGGGAGGTATTAAATGCTTGTGCACCCAGGGAACTACTCAAATTAACACTTGGATAAAATTCCAACTTTGCTGCTTTCAACTCACATTTAGCAGCCAGCATTTCCAACGCAGCTTGTTGCACATCTGGTCTGTTTTTAAGTAATTGTGAGGGAATGCCTACTTTAGTTATGTAAAGAGGCAATGTTACCAAAGGATTCTTTTCCCTAGCTATAGCTTGTGGGTACCTACCTAATAGAAAATTTATTTCATTTTCTAAAATAGTAATTTTTTGAAGTAGCTCCACTTCCATACTTTCAGAGTTTAAAACTTGAGCTTCAAATTGCTTTACAGCTAACTCCGTTACTACAGATGCTTGTTTTTGAACTTTTACAATCTCTAATTGATTCCGCTGCAGTTTAATTGTTTGGCGAATGATATCAAGTTGGTTATCTAACGCAAGTAATTCATAATAATCACAAGCCACTTCTGCAATGAGATTAGTTTTAGCAAAATTTCGAGCTTCCGTTGTGCTTAAATAATGGGCATATGCTGCTTTCTTTGAACTATTAAGCTTGCCCCAAATATCAAGTTCCCAACTCGCTCGAAATCCGGTTAGAAAATCGCTTAATTTTTCAGGCACTAATTTCCCAGGCGTAATTTCTGCTGATGCATCACCTGCCCCTTGTGAAGTATATCTACCAACCTTTTCCAAACCAGCGCTACCTAGAAAGTGAACATTTGGCGACAATATGCTTTTCTTAAAAGCAAACTGATTTCTTGCAATTTCAATATCTTGCAATGTACTTTTTACATCTAAATTTCTATCTAATGCAATGTCTATTAATGTTTGTAAATATGAATCATTGATAAATGTTTTCCAATTTGAAGTGGCGCAACTTATTGAATCCGTATTTGAATTATAGGCATTAGGAAGCAATTGCACAGTTGGTGCTTGCTCTAATTGAGGCAATTTACATTGCGAAAAGCTGAGGCATATTAAAAGCAAATAGATGCTCTTATAAATTATTTTTTTATTCATAGCTATCCGTTAATTTATGATTCAATTCTATAACTTCTTCTTTGAAGCTATGCTTAGGCACTCTTGCAAATAAGTAATATAATCCCGGTACAATTACGACTCCAAAAACAGTACCAAACAACATTCCTCCTGCGGCAGCTGCCCCAATAGTTCTATTTCCTATAGCACCTGGCCCCGTTGCTAATACCAAAGGAATTAAACCTGCAATAAATGCAAATGAGGTCATTAATATTGGGCGTAACCTAGCTGCAGCACCTTCAATGGCTGCTTGCAATTTTGTAGCACCTGCTTTTTGCCTTTGCACTGCAAATTCAATTATCAGTACGGCATTTTTGCCTAATATACCAATAAGCATAACCATAGCTATTTGGGCATAGATATTATTTTCAAGCCCTAATATTTTCAGCAAAAAGAAGGCACCAAAAATTCCAGTTGGTAACGAAAAAATAACTGGCAAAGGCAATAAGAAACTATCGTATTGAGCACTTAATACTAAGTACACAAAGATTAAGGAGATAATAAAAATATAAAGGGTTTGATTTCCTTTAGCAACCTCATCAATAGAAATACCCGCCCAATCAATACCAAACCCTTTTGGTAATTTCTTATCAGCTACTTCTTTTATGGCTTCAATAGCTTCTCCACTACTATAACCTTCGGCAGGCGAACCACTAAGCTCAGAAGCATTGTACATATTATGACGGGTAATCTCGTCTAATCCATATACTTTTTTCAATGTCATAAAGGAGGAATAAGGCACCATCTCTTCACGATCATTTTTTACATATAGTTTCAAAAGATCTTCAGGCTTCGATCGATATTGCGGTAATGCCTGCACCATAACTTTATATTGCCTATCAAATTTTATAAAATTAGTAGAATAGTAACTGCCAATTAAAGTTGATAAATTATTCATGGCATTGTCTATCGAAACACCTTTCTGTTGAGCTTTATCATTATCAATATTCAAAGTGTATTGAGGAAAGCTTGCATTATAGAAGCCAAAAACTGAAGTAAGTTCTTTTCGTTTACTTAAATCCGCAACAAATTGCTTATTTACTGTTTCCATTTTTTTATAATCGCCACTTCCTGCTTTATCTAATAAACGTAATTCAAAACCTCCTGCTGCACCATAACCCGGTACGGCTGGGGGTGGAAAAAATTCAATGTTTGCTCCTTTAATATTCTTCGTTCGTTCTTCTAATTCTTGCATAACTTCAGTCATGGAGTGCTTACGTTCGTCCCAACTTTTTAAATTGATTAAAGCTGTTCCCGAGCATGATTCTGTTCCTTCCGTTAAAATTTCAAAACCAGAAGTCGTTGATACGGATTGTACATCTTCCATGGCACTAGCCACTTTTTGAACTTGCGACAAAACGGATTCTGTTCTTTCTAGGGTGGAACCAGGCGGTGTAAGAATTAACCCATAAAAAACCCCTTGATCTTCATTAGGAATAAAACCTGTGGGAACAGAATTACTCATAAACCAAGTACCTATACAAAAAGCAATAAGTAAAGAAAATGTAATGGTCTTTCTATTCACAATGATACCAACTAGATTTTTGTACTTTCCTTGAAGTTTTCTAAATCCTTCATTAAAGGAAAATAAAAATCTATTTAATACTGTAGCTTTTTTTTCATGCTCATGATTATTTTTAAGCAACATAGCACATAAAGCGGGAGTAAATGTCAATGCAACAATGCCCGATAAAACAATTGCTGTTGCCATGGTTACAGAAAATTGCTTATAGAAAATACCTACAGGACCCGACATAAATGCTGCAGGAATGAACACTGCAGCCATAACAAGTGTGATAGCAATAATGGCGCCACTTATTTCGCCCATAGCCATTTCTGTAGCAGCTTTTGGACCAACGCCATGTTCTTCCATTTTTGCATGTACTGCTTCCACCACTACAATGGCGTCATCTACCACAATACCAATCGCTAAAACCAAAGCAAATAAAGTAATCAGATTTAGATTAATACCGAAAAACTGCATGAAAAAGAAAGTACCAATTAAGGAAACGGGCACTGCAATAGCTGGGATTAAAGTAGACCTAAAATCACCTAAGAAAACAAATACCACTAAGGCCACTAATAAAAATGCTTCAAGTAAAGTATGTAGTACTTTTTCAATGGAGGCATCTAAAAACTTAGATACATCATAGCTCAATTCATATTCCATCCCATTAGGAAAGGATGTTTTTTTAATGTCTTCTAATCTTAATTTAATGTTCTTAATTACTTCACTTGCATTACTACCATAGGATTGTTTAATCATGATAGCTGCCGCAGGTTTGCCGTTCATTTTTGAATATAAATCGTAATAAGAACTTCC
>CAIWHF010000148.1 GCA_903912405.1 uncultured Bacteroidota bacterium
ATAGTTTTTTACCATTTAAAAAACAATTTTAGATAATTTCTTGACATTTTAATAAGAATGGTTTATCATTGTAGTAGTTTTTAGGTTTATACCCAATTCGTAGCAATAATTTTTATTATGAAAAAAACACTTTTTGGAATGAGCATGCTCGTGTTAGGAGCTGCAACGTTATTAAGCTCTTGCTCTTCAAATAGAAAAGCAGGTGGCGGATCTTCAAAAACAGGCTGGTCATATGGAGACTCTAAACTTGGTGGATTTGAAAATCCAACCAATTATATTTCTAATGGCCCTGGTACTGTTTTCATTGAAGGTGGCCGTTTTACAATGGGACAAACTGAAGAAGATTTAACCATGGACAGAAACAATATTCCGAGAACTGTTTCTGTATCCTCTTTTTATATGGACCAAACCGAGGTAGCAAATATTCATTATCGTGAGTACATTCATTGGATGAATCGTGCCTATGTGAATGACTATCCGTTATTAGTGGCTCAAGCATTGCCTGATACTGCATCATGGAGAGAAGCGATGTCTTACAATGAACCATTGGTTAACTATTATTTCCGTCACAACTCTTACAGTTACTACCCAGTTGTTGGTGTTAATTGGAACCAAGCAAGAGAATATTGCAAATGGAGATCAGATCGTGTAAATGAAAAAGTTTTAATTGAGCTAGGTGCTTTAAAGAAAAATCCTAATCAAACAAATGAAGATGTTTTCACAACAGATACCTATATCAATGGTCAATACCAAGGAACTGTTGGTAAAAGCCCAAGAAAAGACTTAAACCCAAGCGGATCTGGTACAAGAACATATAATTATTCTGATGGTGTTTTCATAGCTGAATACAGATTGCCAACAGAAGCAGAATGGGAATATGCCGCTTTAGGATTAATCGAAAACAACCCTGAGCCCCGTACAAAACGTCGTCGTGGTGAAGAGGTAATTACAAACCGTAAAGTATTCCCTTGGGGCGATGCTTATACAACGCGTTCAGGTTTCAGAAATCAATACCAAGGTCAATTCTTAGGCAACTTTAAACGTGGCAAAGGTGATCAAATGGGTGTTGCTGGTGGATTGAATGACAATGCTGATATTCCTGCAGATATCTACTCTTACAAACCAAATGCGTATGGCCTATACAATATGGCTGGTAACGTTTCTGAGTGGGTTTTAGATACTTATCGTCCAACATCTCCTCAAGATGTAAATGACTTCCGTCCATTCCGCGGTAACTCTTATGATACGTACAAACGTATTGCTGAAGATAATAGCTTAGAAGACAAAGATAGTTTAGGTCGCTTATCTACGCGTCCATTAGATATTAGTGAATTAAGTATTGCAGAAAGAAATTCTTACAGAAATACTGATTTACGTAATTTCAAAGATGGCGATACCATTTCTCAATACACATACGACTATGGTAAAACAACTTTAGTTAATGACGATGCAAGAGTATACAAAGGTGCGTCTTGGGCTGATAGAGCATATTGGTTATCACCAGGTACTCGTCGTTACGCGCAAGCAAATCATGCAAGTCCTAAAATTGGTTTCCGTTGCGTACAAGACAAATTGGGTCCTCCAGTAGCTAATGCTTCTAGAGGAAACTACTTCGGTAAAAAAAATAAATAAGCTTAAATATCTTAAATAAAAAAACCTCTTCAATGAAGAGGTTTTTTTATTTTTACACAAAACTAGTTCTGTATGCAAATTCCTGCTTTATATCAATATTATTTACAACATCCTACTATATGCATAGATACTCGAAAAACAACTGAAGGATGTATGTTTTTTGCATTAAAAGGACCTAATTTCAATGGTAATGCATTTGCTAAAGAGGCCCTAGAAAAAGGTGCGCAGTGGGTAATTATTGATGAAGAGCGCTTTAAAATAAGTGAGCAATGCAT
>CAIWHF010000149.1 GCA_903912405.1 uncultured Bacteroidota bacterium
TTTAGATTATTTTTTTACTGATTTAGGGAAATACATGCGTTTTCTTGAAGAAGTAGTAATCAAAACAATTGCTCATTTTGGTTTAAAAGGAGAGCGTTTAGAAGGAGCAACTGGCGTATGGATTGATGCTTCTGAACCTACTAAAGCGCGTAAAATTTGTGCAATGGGAGTAAAATGCAGTCGCTGGATAACGATGCATGGTTTGGCTTTAAATGTCAATACCGATTTGAACTATTTTAATTATATCGTTCCCTGTGGAATAGTTGATAAAGGGGTTACTTCCATTTCAAAAGAACTAAATGGACAAGTAATTGATGAAGTGCTTGTAAAGGACTTGATGAAAAAAGCCTTTGAGGAAGTATTTGCTTTGAACTTGGTGCATCAATAAATTACCTGGTCCTTATACACTATTTTTTTGTCGTCTATTAATTGTCTTAAACATGCGTGTAGTATTTCTTTATTTATAGCACCAAAGTTTGTGTATATGTTATTTAATGTAGTTCCCCTATTATTTTTAATATAAGTAATCAATTCAGTTTCTATAAGTGCTGTACTTTTTTGAAGCTTCGCATTTTCTGCTGTTCTACAAATATCGCAATGCATACAAGCATCCTTTTTGCCCTCGCCAAAATAGGGAAGGAGCAATTGGTTTCTGCAAGTATCTTGCTCTTTAATAAAAGCAAACAGTGCTTTAAGTCGTTCAATTTGACGGTTTCTAAGAAAGGCTATTTGTTCTTCATTTACTATTAAATGTTCACTTGCCACGCGCGTATGATGAAACCAAATTTTAGGTCCCTCCACAGGAGCTTGATAATTGATAAAGCCTAAACTGTGAAGTTTGTTTAATAAGTTTCTTGTTTCTTCAAACGAGGTTCTTAATTTCTTGGACAGATCAACAATATGAATGCTAGTTGGATAATAATAAATGCCACTATACATTCTTAATAAGGTGATACAAATTATAGAAAGGGTAGGATAGGCTTGTTGTAAAGTATCTATAGTGCCTCTGTCTGCAATAAATTGTACCCATTCTTTTTGTTGCACACTGTCTGTTATCGTCCAAAGATTTTCTTGAGCCAATAATTTTAACCCATAATTGGCTTGGGTGGCATGTAAGGAAAATTTAGTGGCAAAATCGAGCAAATCGAAACTATAGTATTTATTTGGATTTGCCCCAATAGGAATTTGTAAATATTCTACTAAGCATTGATATAGTTTTCTAAGATAATCGATCGGAGGAAATTGAATAAGCAATTGATCCTTTAAGCGTTTAATATCGGCTTCATTGTAAATACAAATGGCTTCTGCTGCTTGCCCATCTCTGCCCGCTCTACCAATTTCTTGATAATAAGATTCTAATTGTTCGGGCAAATCAAAGTGGATTACCAATCGAACGTTCGACTTGTCGATGCCCATTCCAAAAGCTGTGGTAGCAATCATAACAGGAACTTTTCCTTGCATCCAATCTGCTTGATTTTGGGCCTTTGCTTCTTTAGTCATTCCTGCATGATAAGGAACCGCATTAATATTCCAATCTTGCAAAATACTAGCCAATCTTTCGGTTTGTTTTCTACTTCTGCAATATACAATGCTACATACTTCTTCTTTTTGCAGCGCTTTAATGATAACATTGATTTTGTCATCCGCTTTAACAACTGAAATGAAAATATTATTTCGTTCAAAACTTGATTTATATACGGTCTTGTTTTGAAGATTTAATTTTTTTTGAATATCGATTACAACTGCAGTCGTTGCTGTGGCTGTAAGGGCTAAAAACGTTGCTTTAGGAAAAGTATATCGAAGTGATTTTATAGCTAAATATTCAGGTCTAAAATCATATCCCCATTGAGATATACAATGCGCCTCATCAACCGCTATTAAATCTACAGGAAGCGCTAATAAAAGTTCATTAAATGATGGTGTTTGTATACGTTCGGGCGATACGTATAGTATTTTAATGGCTCCTTCTAACAGCGCATCTTGAGCCGCTTTCATTTCTTCTTTGTCTAAGCCTGCATGCAGTGCTAGCGCCTGAATGCCCATACTTTGCAAGCGGTTCACTTGGTCATTCATCAAAGAAACTAATGGTGAAATGACTAAGCACATACCTTTATTTAATAAGGCAGGAATTTGATAGCAGATCGATTTACCACCGCCAGTAGGTAATAATGCTACGGTATCTTTATGGGCTAAAACAGCATTAATGATATCTGCTTGTAAAGGTCTAAAGGTGTCATGTCCCCAATACTTTTTTAATATTTCTTGTGCTGTTTCGATCACCTTCAATTACTTATCGAAAATAGGTTTAAGAATGTCTGTCCATAGCGTTTTCTTTAACGCTACATTATTTTGAAGGGTACTCAAGGAATCAACAAATATGAACTGGCAATTATCAAAAGCGTTGCTGCTATTGAACTTAAATAAGGCTAGAATACCTAATTTGTTTGCAGGAATTCCAAAAGATAAAACAAAACTTGGTTGAATGTCGTCTCTAATTTGATTCCAAGCAATTTGCCGATCTTGTTTTATTTCAATCATGCAATAATCGCTTGATGTCATTTTGCAAGCTGTAAGAATTTTCTTTAAAAAATCTTCCTCTTCTTGATTGTTTAGTTGCTGGGTAAATACCACCATTTTCGCTTTGCTCAAAACAGCTAAATCTAAATCATTACGATTTAATAAAAAATCGCTAGAAGTATTGATAATAGTATGTTTTGATTCAAAAAGGGTGATGCTCATGATGGATATTTGGGTAATTTATAAACGTAAATTGCAATAATTGGAATAAAAATAGGTACTTTGCCGCGAATTTAGAAATTTAAATACTTTATGATTTCCAATAATACAGATATTGAAATAATTAAAACGACGGATTCAAGAATTAACCAATTCGACCCTCAAAATATTCAATTCGGTAAATTATACTCCGATCATATGTTGATTGCGCATTACGATAATGGCGTTTGGGGTAAGGCTACTATTGAGCCCTTCAGAAACTTAAGTATGCATCCCGCTACTACGTTTATACATTATGGTCAATCAATTTTTGAAGGTATTAAAGCCTATAAAAATGAACAAGGTGAATCATTAATCTTCAGACCACAAGACAATTGGAGACGTTTTAATGTATCTGCAGAACGCATGGGTATGCCGTCTGTTCCAGAACATTTATTTATGGAGGGTTTAAAAAAACTAATTGCTTTAGATAGCAATTGGATTCCGAGTGAAGATGGCACCTCTTTATATATAAGACCGTTTATGTTTGCTACCGATGAGTTTATTGGTGTTAAACCAGCAGAGCAATTTACATTCATGATTATTACTAGTCCAGCAGGACCCTATTACAGCAAACCCGTATCTATATATGTGCATGACGAATATACGCGTGCTTTCCCTGGTGGAATAGGGTATACCAAAGCAGCAGGTAATTATGGAGCAAGCATGTATCCTACCATGAAAGTGCGTGAAATGGGCTATGATCAAATTCTTTGGACCGATGCTGTTGAGCACAAATGGGTGCAAGAAATTGGCACAATGAATGTCTTTTTTGTGATTGGTGACAAAGTAGTTACGCCAGATTTGAAAGGTGGCACCATTTTAGCGGGCGTTACCAGAATGAGTGTGCTTACCTTGCTAAATGAGAAAGGAATAGCTGTAGAAGAAAGACCTATCAGCATACTAGAATTAGAAGAAGCATTCAAACAAGGCCAACTAAAAGAAGCCTTCGGAACCGGTACAGCTGCTTCTATTGCTCCTATAGGATCACTTACTTATCAACAACATTTAATGGAATTGCCCGATGTATCAACTTGGGAAATTGCAATTTGGTTAAAAGCTGCGCTTAATGATATCAGATATGGTAGAGTAGCAGACACCCACAATTGGGTGGTAAAACTATAATTTATTCATTTTTAAATATTTATAAAGGCGTTTTTAGTAAAAACGCCTTTTTTGGTGCCCTTTTTAAAATAAAAGTCAAAAAAAGTGTTCATTTTAAGATAAATATGTACCTTTGCAGTCCAAAAATTCACTCAAAAGGAGGACTTTAACATTGCAAGAAAATCAAAATCTTAACATGCAAACCGCTCACGATGATTTCGACTGGAGCGTTGACAAAAGAAACGTAGCTGCTTATTCACAAGAAACGCGCGTACAAATGGAACAAGCTTACGATAGCACGTTCAAATCAATTGAAGAATCAGAACTAATTTCTGGTGTAATCGTTGGTGTAACCAAAACAGATGTAATCATCAACATTGGTTTTAAATCAGACGGACTTATTTCTTTAAATGAGTTTCGTGACATGTCCGAAATTAAAGTAGGAGATGAAATTGAAGTTTTAGTGGTAGAGAAAGAAGATCGTAATGGTCATCTTCACTTAAGCAGAAAACTTGCTCGTCAAGCTCGTGCTTGGCAAAAAATTGTTGATTTCTTCAAAACAGGAGAAATTGTTACTGGTACCATCACTTCTAAGACTAAAGGTGGTCTTATTGTGGATGTTTATGGATTGGAAACATTCTTACCGGGTTCTCAAATCGATGTTAAACCAGTTACGGATTACGATCAGTATGTTGGTAAAACAATGGATTTCAAAATCGTTAAGATCAACGAACAAATTAGAAATGCAGTAGTTTCTCACAAAGCCTTAATTGAAAGTGATATTGAAGCGCAACGCTCCGTTATCATTGGTCAATTAGAAAAAGGTCAAGTATTAGAAGGAACCGTTAAAAACGTTACAGATTTCGGTGCATTCATCGATTTAGGTGGTGTTGACGGGTTACTTTATATTACCGATATTAGCTGGGGCCGCGTAACGCATCCAAATGAAGTATTAGAAAATGGCAAGAAATTAAATGTCGTTGTTCTAGATTTCGATGATGAGAAAAAACGTATCAGCCTTGGTTTAAAACAATTAACTCCTCATCCTTGGGATAGCTTAAACATCGACATTCAAGAAGGTGCTAAAGTTAAAGGTAAAGTAGTAAACATTGAAGATTACGGAGCATTCTTAGAAATTTTACCTGGTGTAGAAGGACTAGTGCACGTATCAGAAATCACTTGGTCTTCTCAACCAATCAATGCTAAAGAATTCTTCAAAATGGGAGATGAGTATGAAGCATTAGTGGTTACGTTAGATAAAGAAGAGCGCAAAATGAGCTTGTCTATCAAACAAATGACTGAAGATCCTTGGGATACTATCGAAAACAAATTCCCTCTAGAAAGCCGTCACAATGGTGTTGTTAAAAACATTACTCCATATGGCGTATTTGTAGAATTACAAACAGGTATTGGTGGTATGATTCACATCAGCGACTTAAGCTGGATCAAACGTTTCAATCACCCAAGTGAATTCACTAAAGTAGGCGAACCAATCGAACTAACTATCTTATCAATCGATAAAGAAAATCGTAAATTAGCGTTAGGACACAAACAAATCGAAGAAGATCCTTGGAATACATTTGAATCAGTTTTCCCTATCGGTTCTACCCACGAAGGTAATGTTACTAAAAAAGACGATAAAGGTGCAACCGTTCAATTACAATATGGCTTAGAAGCATATGCTCCTGCTCGTCATTTACGTAAAGAAAGCGGTGCTTCTGTTGAAGCTGATGAAATCCTTCCTTTCGTTATCATCGAGTTCGATCGTAACGATAAGCGTATTGTAGTTTCTCACACCCGTATTTGGGAACAAGAAAAAGCAGACGAAAAAGAAACCTTGAAAAAGGAAGCTAAAGCAGATGCAGAAAGCACTAAAAAAGCAGTGAAAAACGTTCAAAGCAAAGTAGAGAAATCTACCTTAGGCGATATCGATGTTTTAGCAGCTTTAAAAGATAAAATGAAAAAAGACGAAGAGTCTAAATAAGTATATCTTTTTTACTATTTAAAAGGGAGTCGTAAGGCTCCCTTTTTTTATTTCTCTAATTCACAACATCCTTTTTTTATTGCTTGTTTACATGAATTAAGTAATAGATTTATTGCATTAATCATTTGGATTTATTGACTAGTAATTAGCATTAAACAGAATATTGATAAGGGTTTCAAGATGTATGATTTGCTATAGAATTAGCTTTATGAAATTATTTCTTAAAATACTTTTCAAAATATTTTGCTAAGTGCGAAAAA
>CAIWHF010000150.1 GCA_903912405.1 uncultured Bacteroidota bacterium
GCATCTACATTAGGCCAAGGGTTTTTAATTTTTCCGGTAGCTTCTAAAATTGCAGGCGCTACATCGTATACATTCCAAACTGTTTTTACAGTAGGGTTTTCAGGACAATGTGTTTTTGCAAATTCCATTTGAGCAGTAAAACGAGGATCGGTTTTACGCAATACGGCATGACCATATCCAGGAACTACTTTTCCTTGCGTTAAAGTTGTTTTGATATAGTCTGCAATTTGTTCTTTACTTGGCTCTTGAGTACCTATAGTTTCTTGCAACTCTTCGATCCAACGAATAACTTCTTGATTTGCTAAACCATGCAATGGACCAGCTAATCCGGCCATACCTGCTGCAAAAGACAAGTAAGGATCGCTTAATGCAGAACCTACTAAGTGTGTAGCATGAGCAGATACATTACCACCTTCATGATCGGCATGAATTGTAAGATATAAACGCATCAATTCTTTAAAGCCTTCATCTTCGAAACCTAACATATGAGCAAAATTACCGCTCCAGTCAAGTAAACCATCCGGTTGAATATGCTCACTATTTTTATATTTTCTGCGATAGATATACGCAGCTACTCTTGGTAGACGCGCAATTAAGGTCATGGTATCTTCGTACACATAATCCCAATACTCTTTCTTGCTTATACCTTCTGAATATGCTTTTGAGAATTTAGATTCGGTTTGCAAAGCTAATACCGCGGTGCAAAACTGCGTCATTGGATGCGTTGCAACAGGCAATGCTTCAATCACATCAAAAACGTGATTAGGCACATGTGATCTGCGTGCCCATGTAGCAGAAATGTGTTCTACATCTTCATGATTAGGTAGCTCGCCAACTAACATTAAATAAAATAAACCTTCTGGTAGCGGCTCCTTACCGTTTTCAATTTTTGGCAATTTTTCTCTTAGTTCAGGAATAGAAAATCCACGAAAACGAATACCTTCGTTGGAATCTAATAATGAAGTTTCGGTAACCAATCCTGTGATACCTCTCATCCCTTGAAATGCTTGCGCAATCGTAACATCTTCTAATTTTGTATTACCATGTTTTTCGATAATACTTTTAATTTCCAGTAATTGTTGATCGGCAGTTGCCTTAAATCTGTCTTTAACAAAGCCCATTTTGGTAAATTTTTATTTTTTGAGTACGCAAATATATTATATATATAGCACTTTACGGCAACTTTTGGTATACTAAAGTGAAAATTTAATAGCAATTTAAGAGTATAACAATTTTAAGTGCTTTTTGTTGCCTTATTTGATTTGTTTCCTATATAAGAAATAGGCAATGGTACTAAATAACACATTAGGTATCCAAGTGGCAAGAAATGGGCTAAAACCAGCTTTGGTAGAGAGTATAGATGAAAATTGGGTAATCATGAAGAAAACCGCACTAACCAATATTCCAATAGCTAAATGCACCCCACCACCGCCTCTTTTCTTAGTAGAGGCTATACAGACACCCATAATGGTGAGAATAAAGCAAGCAAAAGGCGTTGCTGTTCTTCTATGCAATTCAATATATAAGGCATTCAAGGTTTCTCTACCCCTTAGTTTTTCTTGTTGTATATAGGACAATAATCGGGGGGTAGTCATAGCATCTTTACTATCCAAATCTTGAACCAAATCTTTTAAGGTAAAGGCATATTGCGCGCGCACTTCAGGTTGCATTTGAAGGCGTTCGTTTAAACCATTATTGTATCGATGCGTAACATTGTATAATATCCACTCTTTTTTTACAGAATCAAAGCTAATTCTATCGGCCATTAATTTTTCTTTGAGTGTGATACCATCAATTTTTTCGTATGAAAAACGATAACCCATATTGCTTACAAAATCATAGTTCTCTAAATAAATATATTCAGTTGAAGATATTTTCAAATGCACATTATGATCGGAATAAGCAATGACATTTTTATAATATTTTTTTTCGAACGCAATGCGATTATGGTTAGCATAAGGCACCACGAAATGATTGGCCAATAAGGAAATAAACACTAAACCACTACCAACTAAAATATAAGGTTTTAAGAACCTCCTATAGTCGATTCCAGTAGCTAATATGGCAATAATCTCTGAACGCCCTGCTAGTTTTGAGGTAAAAAAAACAGTAGCTATGAATACAAATAAGGGGAATAAGAAATTAACGATATAGGGTATAAAATTGATATAATACCAAAGAATTGCTTGAACGGGTGCTTTTCTAGAAACAAACTCCTCTACCTTTTCAGAATAGTCTATAACACAAGATATGGCAGCCAAAATAGCAATGGCAAATAGAAATGTGCTAATGTATTTTTTAGCAATGTACCAATCCAATAATTTCATGGCGAACTATAATCTATTTTTTAATTTAGGAATCATTTGTTGTTTCCAAGAAGCGAAATCTCCTTCTAAGATATGCTTTCTAGCCTCTTTTACCAAAGCTAAATAGAATGATAAATTGTGAACACTGGCAATTTGTAGTGCTAATAATTCTTTTGCAATAAACAAATGTCTTAAATACGCTTTTGAATATACATCGCTCATGCCATTGGCAATACTCGAATCGATTAAAGAAAAATCATCTTGCCATTTCTTATTTTTAATATTGATAACGCCTTCCCATGTAAACAACATGCCATTTCTTCCATTGCGGGTAGGCATTACACAATCAAACATATCAATACCTAAGGCTATGTTTTCTAAAATATTCCAAGGTGTGCCAACGCCCATTAAATAACGAGGTTTATCCGTTGGCAAATAATCACAACATAAGGCCGCCATTTCATACATCATCTCCTCCGGCTCTCCTACTGAAAGTCCGCCAATGGCATTACCATCAGCACCCATACCAGCTATAAATTGGGCCGCTTCTTTTCGCAAATCCTTGTAGGTACTACCTTGCACAATGGGGAATAAACTTTGTTCATACCCATATTTAGCAGGCGTTTCGGCTAATCGATGTACACATCGTTGCAACCATCGATGCGTCAGATCCATAGATTTTTTGGCATAGGCATAATCACTTGGATAGGGAGGGCATTCATCGAATGCCATGATAATATCAGCACCAATACTACGCTGTATATCCATAACATTTTCCGGAGAAAACAAATGCTTTGAACCATCTATGTGCGATTGAAATAAGGCACCTTCTTCTTTTAATTTTCGGTTGGCCGATAAGGAAAATACCTGGTAACCACCACTATCGGTTAAAATGGGTTTATCCCAATTCATAAATTTATGCAAGCCACCTGCTTGTTCTAAAATATCCGTTCCCGGCCGTAAGTATAAATGATAGGTGTTACCCAAAATAATTTGTGCTTGTATCGCATTTTTTAATTGTTCTTGGGGCACTCCTTTCACGCTACCCACTGTGCCAACAGGCATAAAAATAGGGGTTTCTATAACTCCGTGAGCAGTGTGCAATACACCCGCTCTAGCATTACTTTGAGGATCGTTTTTGAGTAAATTAAATTCCATATTGCGATAAATCAAAAAATAGAATTGCTAAAATACATTACAATATTGGGAATTGCACTGAAAAATAGCAACTTTGCATAAGTGTTAACACAATTTATACCCATTTTCTGCGCTACAGTACTCATTTTCCAATGGGCATACGAGCTGCTGCTATGGCTTGCCTTTGTGAAAAAAGAAAAGGGTTCTACCCTACCTAATACAGCACCCATAAGTATTATTTCTTGCGCAAGAAACGAAGCACAAAATATACCGGCATTATTGCAAGCCCTGCAATCACAAGATTATAGCACATCCAACAAAGTACTCAATTTCGAAGTCATCATCATCGATGACGGCTCTACGGATACTACTTGGCAAATATTAGAAGCAGCTACCCATGAATTTCCGGAGCTGCGCATTTTTAAAAGCGATGCTTTTGACAGCCCTTTCAAGGGAAAGAAAAAAGCACTTAACATAGGCGTTCGGCAAGCTCAATACGACTTGATTTTATGCATTGATGCCGATTGCATACCGATAAGCAATCAATGGGTAAGTATTATGGCAAATGCCCTGTTAGACAAAGAACTGATTACTGGCTATGGTGCTTATCAAAAGGAAAAAAGCTGGACCAATACCCTTGTGCAATGGGAAACCATGCATAGCTTTTTATGGTATCAGCTCTTAGCAAAACTAGGGGTATATTATATGGCCGTTGGAAGAAATATGGGGTTTCATAAAGCCTTGTTTTTAGAAGCATGCCAACATCCTTTATGGCAAAAACTTCCCTATGGTGATGATGATTTACTGGTACGCATAGCCGCTACAACCAAAAATTTTGGCGTAGTTAGCAACCCGCTTTCCTACACTCAAAGCAAAGCGCCTATGTCGTTTCAGCAATGGACACAACAGAAAAAGAGGCATTTAAGCACTGGAAAATACTATCGCAAAAAGGTTCAATTCCTCTTGGGAAGTTATGCTTTATCACAAGGCCTGTTGTGGTTTTGTTTGCTTTTTTTATGGTCATTTTGTTCTTCTCTTAGCATAACCTTATTGCTAGGCCGACTGATTACACATCTTATACTATTGAGCGCCTTTCAAAAGAAGCAAAACATATCCATCGGTTTGATTAAAAACCTACAAGGCGAGTTTTTATGGGCCATTTATAATTGTATATTTGCACCTTATATTTTCTTTAAAAACTACCATTCTTGGAAATAATATCTAACTACTTTAGCGATTTTACGCCTCATCAATTAGATCAATTGAAGGCATTGGGTGCATTATATCCAACTTGGAATGAAAAAATAAATGTTATTTCTAGAAAAGATATAGATCAATTATATATCCGACACATATTGCATTCATTATCTATAGCAACGATCTGCAATTTTGAAGATGGTGCACAAATCATTGATATTGGAACCGGCGGTGGATTTCCGGGTATCCCTTTGGCAATCGTCTTTCCCAATGTACAATTTTTACTTGTAGATTCTATCGGTAAAAAAATTACGGTTGTACAAGAAATTGCTCAGGCTATAGGACTAAAAAATGTTACAGCTATTCATTCTAGAGCAGAACAAATAAAAAATAGAACATTCGATTTTGCAGTTTCTAGAGCCGTTGCTCCCCTATTAGATTTATGGACATGGGCTGCTCCCTTATTAAAAAAAGGACATGCAAGTGATACGCTTGCTAATGGACTAATATGCCTTAAAGGGGGCGATTTATCGGAAGAAATCGCAGTCTCCAAATTGCGCCCGTATTACTGGGACTTACACACTATCTTTCCAGAGCCCTTGTTTCAGGACAAGTGTATTTTGTATGTTAAAAAATAAACAGCTAAGCTGATTTAACAATTTTCTAATTTTTTAGCTTTTTATATTTGGGAAAAATAAAAAAGCTATGAGAAAACCATTTTTAAACCATTTATTTAAGAGCGGATTAGTTGTTTGTTTTTCTATTCATTCTCTCTTCGCTCAAACCGAAAACGACTATCCATACAATCGAAAAAGTGCAGCTCCCATCGATTTCCAATTAGCTGCAGAAACAGCCACCAAAGCGGTAGTTCATGTTAAAGTAAGCACTTCTGCTAAAACCGTATATGCTCAAAACCCTTTTGGCAATGGCTTCTTCGAACAATTTTTTGGTCCACAACAATATATTTTACCTCCCCAATCTGGATCCGGCTCTGGTGTGCTTTTCGATGCCGATGGGCACATCGTTACCAATTATCATGTAATTGCAAATGCCGACAAAATAACCGTAACCTTAAGCGATGGCACTAGCAAAGAAGCTAAAATAATAGGTACGGATATGGCTACAGATTTGGCGGTATTAAAAGTGGAGGAAACTAATTTATCCTATCTAAAATTTAGTAATAGCGACCAAGTAAAACTAGGCCAATGGGTGTTAGCCATTGGCTATCCGCTCAATTTAGAGGTAACGGTAACCGCTGGCATAGTGAGTGCAAAAAGTAGAAATATTGGCATTCATAAAAACCAACAAAACGCTATTGAATCTTTCATACAAACCGATGCTGCTGTAAACCCAGGTAATAGTGGTGGCGCTTTGGTAAATAGCAATGGTGATTTGGTAGGTATTAATGCGGCTATTAGTTCACCTACCGGTTCTTATGCCGGTTATTCCTACGCCATACCTTCTAACATTGTAAAAAAAGTAAGTGCCGATTTAATTCAATACGGCAAAGTGCAAAGAGCCTTCTTAGGCATCAACCCAAAAGATATTAAAACAGCAACAGAGGAGGAAATTAAAAAATACCATTTAGACGAAATTCAAGGTGTAGCCATAGTAAGAGTAAGCAAAAGTGGTGCAGCTGAACAAGCAGGCTTAAGAATTGGTGATATTATTCAATCGATCAATCAAGTAAAGGTCAATTCGGTGCCTTCTTTCTTAGAGCAAATAGCGCGTTATCACCCCAAAGAAGAGGTAGCGATTGTATATTGGAGAGACGGGCAAAGCAAAACTAGTATAGTGACGCTAAAAAGCAATGCAGAAAATGCTAGTCAGCAAGCACTATTTGGAGCCTCTTACCGTTTCTTAACTGCTCAAGAAAAAAAGCAATACGGTATTAATAATGGCATACTGATCACCGATAAAGGATCAGGCCCTTTAGCGCAACAAAGCAATATCCAAAAAGGGTTTATTATTACCACCATCAATGATATGGCTATTGCCAATGAGGAGCAGATTGCAACAGCTATAAATAATAAGAATTTCATACAAATAGGTGGTTTTTACCCAGGTCAAAGAGGCAATTACTATTATAGCTTCCAAATCAATGAATAAAAGAACGCAAGCAATAAGGATTAATTGAGCAAAAAGCTTTCAATTAATAAACATTATATATTATCTTTGCCCAAATTTTTAACACATGAATCTGCACGAATATCAAGCAAAAGAACTTTTAAAAAGATATAATGTACCTACCCAAGAAGGTATCGCTGTTGAAACCGTAGAAGATGCTATCAAAGCATACGAACAAACAGCAACGGCTACCAACACTAAATTTGTAGTGATGAAAGCTCAAATTCATGCCGGTGGCCGTGGTAAAGGCACCATGAGAGAAGTGCCAGAACAACATGGTGTAAAAGTGGTAAAAAGCGCTGAAGAAGCAGGTACCGTTGCTAAAAACATCTTAGGCAATACCCTTGTTACTATCCAAACCGGTGAGGCTGGAAAAGTAGTAAGCAAATTATTGATTGCTCAAGACATGTATTATGATGGACCAAGTGATCGTAAAGAATTTTACTTATCTATCTTATTAGATCGTGCAAAGAAACAAAACGTTATCATGTATAGCACCGAAGGTGGTATGGATATTGAAGAAGTAGCGCATCATACACCAGAAAAAATCCATAAAGAGTGGATTGCTCCGGGCATGAGTTTACAAGCGTTCCAAGCAAGAAATATTGCTTTCAATCTTGGATTGAGCGGCGATGCGTTTAAAAACATGGTAAAATTCGTTACTAATTTATATAACGCATATGTTGGTTTAGATTGTTCTATGTTAGAGATCAATCCATTGTTTAAATCAGCTGACGATAAAATCATTGCAGTTGACTGCAAAATGAATATTGATGACAATGCCATGATGCGTCATAAAGACATCGAAGCATTGAGAGATACAAGCGAAGAAGATCCTACCGAAGTAGAAGCAGGTGCGTTCAACTTAAATTATGTAAAATTAGATGGTAATGTAGGTTGTATGGTAAATGGTGCAGGTTTAGCAATGGCTACTATGGATATGATTAAGTTAGCGGGTGGTGAACCAGCAAATTTCTTAGACGTAGGTGGTACAGCTAATGCACAAACGGTAGAAGCTGGCTTTAGAATCATCATGAAAGATCCAAATGTAAAAGCAATTTTAATCAATATATTCGGTGGTATCGTTCGTTGCGATCGTGTTGCAGCTGGTGTTATTGAAGCATACAACAATCTAGGCAATATCAATATTCCTATTATTGTTCGCTTACAAGGTACTAATGCTGAAGTAGCAAAAGAATTGATTGTAAACTCTGGATTAAAAGTACAATCAGCTATCTTATTAAGCGAAGCAGCTAGCTTAGTACAAGTAGCTATTAAATAAGCAGATTAAAAGCATATAAAAAAAGGGATTGACATTGGTCAACCCTTTTTTTATTGACGCTCATGTTGCAACCAAAATCCCAACATAACTGTTAGGCCTTTTTGCTGCGCTTCATCTAATACTTGCTGAGCGCGCTCTACACCCCATGTACGAATTGAATTGCCACCTATTTTTACAATTAAATCTAAATTTACATCACCCCCTAATCCATTAACGTAATATGGTTTGCCATTTCTATAGAGCTCATAGCCATCCTTGGTTTTCCTAAGCGTTGTTTGCGCATAGAGAAAACAGGGCATCAAGACAGCCAAAATCAATATGAAGTTTAACCTTTTCAAAGAGTTGTATACGTTGATTAGACAAAATACTTAACAAAAAGTTTAAAGTAAAGTAATCATAAAGTCATTGTTGATATTTTGTTTAACTAAATAAAAATAAAGTTAAACAAAAAGTTTTAATGTACTAATTATAATGCAATTGGACGACAAATAGCAATGAACTATGCAAATTTAAATTATCTACAAAAAACTAGATGAATTGCCATGTAGATGTTTACAAGGCGCCTATAAATAACCTTTCTTCTTAAACCAACGATAAATACCTAAGGTAATCAGTAGCATAAGACCTAAAATAATATAATAACCATTGGCCCATTGCAGCTCCGGCATATGTTCAAAATTCATACCATAAACACCCACAATAAAAGTAAGGGGTAAAAAGAAAGCAGAAAAAACA
>CAIWHF010000151.1 GCA_903912405.1 uncultured Bacteroidota bacterium
TGCAACAACCTAATCAAACTAATGGTGTAACGGGTGGCAATCCTAAAATGATCTCAACAATTGCAAAGGCAGCAATTGCCGTAGGTGCCGATGGTTTATTTATAGAAACCCATCCAGATCCAGCTAATGCGAAATCTGATGGAGCTAATATGCTTCACTTAGATGAATTTGAGCAACTCATGAAACAATTAGTTGCCATAAGAAAAGCAATTCGATAATAAAAAAGGGATTCAACGGAATCCCTTTTTTTATTTATAATTTTTTACAATCTCTTTAAGCTCATTTAATTTCATAAGCGCTTCTACAGGTGTTAGGGTATTGATATCAAGCGCATCTAAAACAGCTTGAATTGCTCTTAAGTCGCTACTCAATCCATCAAATATATTTAATTGAAATTGTGGCGCTTTAGTGGCTTGATTTACTTTTTCTTGCAAACTTGTAGCTTGACCGTGTTTTTCTTCTAATGATTTAAGAAGGGTATCCGCTCTATCCGTTAATGATTTTGGCATACCAGCCATTTTTGCGACTTGAATACCAAAACTATGTCTGCTACCACCTTTAGCTAGTTTGCGTAAAAAGACAACTTTGTTACCAACTTCTTTATGCGTTATATGAAAATTTTGAATGCGTTCAAACTGATTTTCTAATTCATTTAACTCGTGGTAATGGGTAGCAAAAAGTGTTTTAGGTTTATGCTCCGATTGATGCAAAAACTCTACTATAGACCAAGCTATGGATATGCCATCATAGGTGCTGGTACCCCTGCCAATTTCATCTAATAACAAAAGGCTTCTAGAAGAAATGGAATTAATGATACTGGCTGTTTCATTCATCTCCACCATAAAAGTACTCTCTCCACCACTTAAATTATCGGAAGCGCCAACACGGGTAAAGATTTTATCGGTTAGACTAATAACAGCTTTAGAAGCAGGTACATAAGCGCCCATATGAGCCATAATAGTAATCAAAGCCGTTTGACGTAAGAGAGCAGATTTACCACTCATATTGGGACCCGTTAGAATTATGATTTGCTGTTCATCTTTATCTAAAAGGATATCGTTGCTTATATAATGCTCTCCAGGAGCTAAGTTTTGTTCGATTACCGGATGTCTTCCATCGCTAATGCTAATGGCATCATCTTCTGAGAGAATGGGTTTGCAATACTGATATTGAATAGCTTGTTGAGCAAAACTAGCCAAACAATCTAGTTGCGCTACTACCTGAGCATTAGTTTGTATAGCTTGAATGGAGGGCTCTATGGATGTAATTAATTCATTAAATAATTGAGCTTCAATTGTCGCAATTTTATCCTCTGCACCTAATATTTGCTCTTCGTATTTTTTTAATTCGGGTGTTATATATCGCTCAGCACCTGTTAAGGTTTGTTTTCTTATCCAAGATGTTGGTACCTTATCTTTATGGGCATGGGTGACTTCTAAATAGTACCCATAGACGTTATTAAAGCCAATTTTTAAGGAGCTTATTCCAGTTTTGAGGATTTCCTCTTCTTGTATTTTTTGTAAAAAGGTTTTGCCGTCTTTAGAAATTGATCGCAATTGATCCAGTTCTTCATTTACTCCAGCTTTAATATAGTTTCCTTTCGATTGCAATGCTGGTGCATCTTCATCGATATGATTATTAATTCTATCTTGAATACTTTGTAATGGGTCGATTAAAGAAATTAAAGGCTTTAAAGCTTCTTGTACTGTAGCGTTCAATAAATCAACAATTTGAGCTACTTGATGCAATCCTTTGCTTAATGCAAATAACTCCCGTGGATTTATTTTTCTGATTGGAATTTTGCCCAATAAGCGTTCCATATCACCTATCTGTTTTAATGATAAGCGTAAAGTAGTTGCACAATCAACAGCATCAATAAAATAAGTTACAATTTGCTGACGAGTTTCAATTTTCTTTTTATCAGTCAATGGGAAAATCAACCATCTTTTAATTAAGCGAGCACCCATAGGGGTTAGGGTGGTGTCTATACTCTTTAATAAACTATGGGATTGGTCATTACCATTATTTAATAATTCTAAATTTCGAATGGTAAATCGATCCATCCATAAAAAATCATTGTTTATGATTCTGATTATCGTACTAATATGTTGGAGGCGATTATGCTCTGTGTCTTTTAGATAATGCAAAGCTGCACCCGCGGCAATGGTAGCTGCAGGTAAATCGTGCAATCCAAACCCTTTTAATGATTGTGTTTGAAAATGCTGCAACAATAAATCTTGCGTATAATTTTCTTGAAAGATCCAATCTTCTAGTCCAAACGTATACACATGGGCATCGATTTGCTCTTTGAAATAGCGTACTTTAGATTTAGCCATGACCACTTCAGCCGCTTGAAAACTTTGTAATAGTTTATCAATATAGGCTTCGTTTCCTTGAGCGGCATAGAATTCGCCCGTACTAATATCTAAAAAAGCAGCACCACTGGTATCGCCATTTAAATAGATTGCCGATAAAAAATTATTTTGTTTATTGTCAAGTAATTTATCATTGGTTGCTACACCAGGCGTAACTAATTCGGTAACACCTCTTTTTACAATGCCTTTAGCTTGTTTGGGATCTTCTAATTGGTCGCAAATTGCAACCCGATAACCGGCTTTAACTAATTTATGTAAATAAGTATCTAAAGAATGATGGGGAAACCCCGCTAGTTCTATACTTGAAGCAGAACCATTGGCTCTTTTAGTAAGTGTGATGCCCAAAACTTTGGATGCAATAATGGCGTCGTCTGAAAAGGTTTCATAAAAGTCACCAACTCTAAATAGCAACACTGCATCAGGATATTTGGTTTTTATCTCCCGATGTTGTTTCATTAAAGGTGTTTCTGCAATTTCTTTCTTTGTCAAAACGAAATAATTTATTCTACTTCCATTAAATAATTTTCTAGTATGCTTTCCCAATCCTCCAAGAGATTATCTTCAGCAATACTTTTCCATTCGGTTGTTGGGTACTTTGTTGCTGCCTCATTTTGGTTGCTCAAAACAATAGGCAAACTGAAGTTGGGCATGCAATTTGTGAATCGATAACTAAATTTACCTTGTTCTAATTTAGTTTCCAATTTGGGAATATCTGTAGATCGTAAATATTGATTAAAGAATGCTTTAATGCCTGCTTTATCTAATTTACTACTTAATACTGTTTCCCAATAGTTTTCTAATTGTGATTCTGTTATGGTTTGATGATAGAAGGTTTGATTCATTTTACGCAATGCTTGTCTAAATTGATCGTCATTATCAAACATTTTCCTAATCATATGTACTATTGCTGCACCTTTTGTATAAATATCTGCTCCTTCTTTATGCACTCCTTTTTCGGCTTGCACCGTTTGCTCATTTTGTATTAGCTCCCAAGTGCCCAAAGCATACGCATTGGCACTTTCTTTATCTAATAAACATTCGGCAAAAAGCGATTCCGCATAGGTGGTCCAACCTTCATGTATCCAATTATAGGCAACATCACTTGCTGTGATATTATTGCCAAACCATTCGTGTGCACTTTCATGTACTATGATAAAATCAAATTGCAGTCCAAAGCCGGTTTTGCTTCGGTCTTTACCTAAATAACCCATTTGATATTGGTTGCCATAGGCTACAGCACTTTGATGTTCCATGCCTAAATAAGGTGCTTCTACCAATTTATAGCCATCTTCATAAAAAGGGTAGGGTCCCATCCAAGATTCAAAACAATGCAACATAGGTTTTACCACTGAAAATTGTTTTCTAGCAGCATTTTCATTGTTTTTGAGTACATAAAAACTCAAGGGTAAAATACCTTTTTCGCCATGGAGCGTATCTGTCCATTTTACATAATCGCCTATGTAAAAAGTGATATCGTAATTATTAATGGGATTGGTTACGGTATAATAATTATTGTAAAATATTTTACTACTCTTTTCATTACTTATTGGATCTGTTACGGAAATAGTATCATTCATTTCGTGTGCAATACCATTTGCTACAACCATTAATTGATTATTGCTTGGGTTTATAGCAATTCGTGCACCCATATCAGGTTCATCACTTTGTAGGTCTTTACAAGGAAACCAGCAACTTGCACCTTTGCCTTGACAGGCCACACTAACCCAAGGTTTATTGTTTATATCTTTTTTCCATACAAATCCACCATCCCAAGGCGGATTTTTGGCTTCTGTTGGTTTGCCTTCATAATTAATAATCAACTCAAGGGTGTCCCCCTTTTTAAATGTTTGTTTAGCAAAATTGATCCAATAAATATCCTTATCTCTTTTGAAATTTAATACTATTGAATCTTTACTATTCTTTTTTTTGCAGAAAAGCGTATTGATTTTTAAAGATTCTTGTAAGTCTAATTGAAAACTGTCGCGCATTGGATTAATCAGATTAAAGCACAGTATAGTTTTACCTTCTATAAAATGATTATCCAAATCGATATCTAGTTGCAAATCATAATGCAACACATTCCACCAATTTCTCCCCATGCCATTAGATCCTAATAAAGTATCCTTTTTGGTAAATGCTGCAGCATGTGCTACATACATGGAAAAGATAATGATAAAAAGCTGTTTCATAAGTTTGATATAGGTATAAAAATAAAAAAACGCTTTCAAATGAAAGCGTTTTTAGTAATAAATAATTATTTAATTATTTAGCATCTTCAATGTTTACAACTTCTACCTCAAATATCAATACAGAATTTGCTGGTATTGCTGGAGAAGGGCTTTGAGCACCATATGCAATGTTTGAAGGGATAAACAATTTAGCTTTTCCACCTTTCTTCAATAAAGCAATGCCTTCATCCCAACCTTTAATTACTTGACCTTGACCAAGTGTAAACGTAAACGGTTGAACATGATTGAAGCTAGAATCTATATTAGAGTCAAATTTCTTGCCATCTAAAGTAGTACCGGTATAATTAACCGTAACACTTTGTCCAGCTTTAGCATTATCGCCAGCACCAGGAATGGTAATTACGTAATTTAAACCACTTGCTGATTTTTGAGCAGTGATATTATTTTTCTTTAAGTAGTCATCAATTAAAGCAGCATCGATATTTTTTTGAGCAGATGATTTTTTCTCATTATCAGCTTTTGTTTGAGCTTCAGATTTAATGGATACCATTTGCACATAATATTCCAATTTCATGCCGTCTTTCATCCAAGGAGCTAATTGTGCACCTCTTTTCTTTATAGAATCGATAGCAACCATAAAAATAGCACTATCGCCTACAGACATATAGGTAAAGCCTTCAACAACATCCCCACTAAATTGTGGTTTTTGTAATTGCAATGGAACAGGATTGTTGTTATTCATTTTTCTTGAATCAAACAAAACGCTATCACCTATTTTGGTGCTGATGTGTACTTCAGCAAAATCGCTAACAATAGCGTTTTTGCCAGTTACATCTTTAACGAGTTTGTAAGATACACCACTAGGTAATTTGGTAAAGCCAGCTGCTGCTTTAGGTGCAGTAACTGATTTTTTTACTGGTGCTTTAGCGGTAGTAGTCTTTTTAACTTGTGCTTCTGCGTTGATTACTAAAAATAAACCGGAA
>CAIWHF010000152.1 GCA_903912405.1 uncultured Bacteroidota bacterium
AAATGCTTTCCAAAATGAAATGCGTTCTTTCTTTAATAAGTCTTGTTTTTTATATCTAAACAATAAACGATAATCTTTAATTACAATCCAAAAAAGTGACATTAATGCGTAAAAAAACCAAGCATAAATAAATTGAAAACGATGCATTGATTTAAAGGGTGCGTGTGGACTTAAACGAAGTGCTGCACCTACATTAATATCATCATCCAATCCTTCAATATTAGTATACGTATGATGAAGCACATTATGTTGTATTCTCCAATTAAGAGAATAACCACCAACCAAATCTAAAAACCCTCCCATCAATTTATTAATTCTCTTATTAGAAGAGTAGGCTCCATGATTAGCATCATGCATTATAGCCACACCAATACCGGTCATACCCAACCCAATTAAAACCCATAAGGAGTAAAAAATAATTGGTTGCTGTGTGAATTTACCAGATAAAATAATAAAAAATGGTACGAAGTAAAGTCCAATCATGATAGCAGACTTTATATACATTTGCAGGTTAGCAAACGGACTAATTTTATTGTCCTTAAAGTAGGTGTCCACTTCTTTTTTTAATTCCGGCCAAAAGCCATCTGTATTGGGAGCAAATTTTACATAAGCTCTTTTATTTGTTTCTTGCATTTATTGGTTTTTAGGAGTTATTAAAATTACAACATATCGAAGTAAATAACAAACGTATTAATACAATAAAAAAAGAGTGTTGCTTCCAACACTCTTAAAAAGATTATAAGGTTAAACAAATTATAAGTGTATAGCTTCACCTAAAGCAACTTCTATAGCATCTTTCACACTTTCACTCATGGTTGGGTGCGGGTGAATACTATCTAATACTTCGTGCCAAGTTGTTTCTAATTTTCTAGCTGTTACCGTTTGAGCAATGATCTCTGTTACATTAGCACCAATCATGTGCGTACCTAACCACTCACCGTATTTAGCATCAAAAATTACTTTTACAAAACCTTCTGTTGCTCCAGCCGCGCTTGCCTTACCACTTGCAGAGAATGGAAATTTACCAACTTTCAATTCATAACCAGCTTCTTTAGCTTGTTTTTCGGTCATGCCCACAGATGCAATTTCTGGAGAGCAATACGTGCAACCTGGTACATTACCATAATCGATAGGTTCAGGTTGATGCTTGTATTTACCTTCTTTATGTGCAAAATTTTCAACACAAATGATCGCTTCTTTTGATGCTACGTGCGCTAATGCTTGACCAGGTGTTAAATCACCTATCGCATAAACGCCATCTACATTTGTTTTTCCAAATTTGTCTACAATTACTTTTCCTTTATCTTGAGTAATATTCAACGTTTCTAATCCAATATTTTCAACATTAGCAACTACACCAACTGCACTTAACAATACATCTGCTTCTAATACTACATCGCCAGTTGCTGTTTTAACCGTAGCTTTCACTCCGTTTCCAGCTGTATCTACTTTTTCTACAGAAGCATTAGTCATTATTTCTATGCCTTTTTTCTTGTAAGATTTTTCTAATTCTTTAGAAATATCCTCATCTTCAACAGGCACAATGCGTGGCATAAACTCAACAATGGTAACTTTAGTTCCCATATTATTGTAGAAATAAGCAAACTCTACTCCAATAGCACCACTACCAACAATGATCATTGATTTTGGTTGCGTTGGCAATACCATTGCTTCTCTGTAGCCAATTACTTTTTTACCATCAATTGGCAAAGTAGGTAATTGACGAGCTCTACCACCAGTAGCTAAGATAATGTGCTTAGCATCATAAGTGGTGGTTTTACCATCAGCGCCCATCACCTCTACTTGTTTTTTAGCATTTAATTTGCCAAAACCCATGATAGTATCAATCTTATTTTTCTTCATTAAAAACTGAATACCTTTACTCATTTTATCGGCTACCCCTCTACTTCTTTTTACAACAGCAGGAAAGTCATGTGAAAAACCATTTACAGTAATACCATATTCTTGAGCATGCTGCAAATATTCCATTACTTGTGCAGATTTCAATAATGCTTTTGTAGGTATACAACCCCAGTTTAAACAAACGCCTCCCAAACTTTCTTTTTCCACCACTGCAGTTTTGTAACCCAATTGCGCAGCTCTAATCGCTGCCACATAGCCACCTGGTCCACTTCCGATAACGATTACGTCGTATGTCATATTCTTTAAAGTTTAATAGTTATAAAATGCACCGCAAAAGTAAGTATTTCTTATACAATTTATAGTTTTTTTTGAATCTATTTTAGTGTTTAGGGTTATTGAGTTTACTATGGTGACGGCTGTATAAAAAATAAACTACAAAACCTATTGCCAACCAAGCTGCTGATAATTTTTTAGCATCTTCACTTAGCTTATACATTAATACCGTATTTATTAAAATACCTAAAATAGCTATTACGGGCAATGCAGGGACTTTAAAATTGCGTTGCAAATTGGGTTCTCTAACACGCAATAACCAAACGGCAACACATACCATAGTAAATGCAAATAAGGTACCAAAACTAGTCATATCTGCTAAGGTACTAATAGGCGTAAACCCAGCTACTAATGCAATAACAACACCTATAAAAATAGTGTTTTTATACGGTGTTTTGTTGGTGCTATGTAAATCGGAGAAAAATTTTGGAATTAAACCATCTTTACTCATGCCTAAGAAAATTCTAGATTGTCCCAACATCATCACCATTAATACCGATATTAATCCAACAGTTGCAGCAATGGTAATGATATAAGAAGCCCAATTCATGCCTGCTATTTGAAAAGCATAAGCAACCGGTGCTTTAATGGCATCTGGATAGCTTCCATTTGGATTGAAATCGGTATAATTAATCATACCGGTTAATACTAAGGACACCAAAATATATAATACGGTACAAACCAACAAAGAAGCAACAATTGCAAAAGGCACATCTTTTTTAGGATTGATGGCTTCACCAGCTTGGGTGCTCACGGCATCAAAACCTACATAAGCAAAAAAGATAGCTGCAGCTCCTGAAAAAACACCACTCCATCCGTAAGCATCTACTGATTTCCCTTCTCTTATAATGGTAGTTGCTTCTGGAATAAAAGGGTGCCAATTAGATACATGAATACAAAAAGCACCAGCAACAATTACAAATAATACAGCGGTTACTTTCATTATTACTATGATATTGTTGGCTTTAGCTGCTTCTTTAGTGCCTTTTACTAATAAAGCAGTAACCAATAATACAATAAGTGTTGCTGGCAAATTCATAGAGAAACCATTACCGGTATAACTAGATGGATCTTGGGTAAGATACAAGGGTAATTCTAAATTAAACAAATGCAGGAGTTTATTAAAATAGCCCGACCAGCTAACAGCAACCGTCATGGATCCCATAGCATATTCAAGTATTAAACCCCAACCAATAATCCATGCAAACAACTCCCCTATAGTTCCGTAAGCATATGCATAAGCAGATCCTTCTACCGGAATCATACTAGCAAATTCTGAATAACATAATGCGGCAAACACACATGCAATTCCCGCGAAAACAAAAGATAAGGCTAGTGCTGGTCCTGCATGATAATAGGCTCCGGTTCCAGTCAACACAAAGATACCACCACCAATAATGGCACCTATACCAATTGCTGTTAAGCTCCATTTTCCTAATACTCTTTTTAACTCACTTTTTTTCATGTCCGACTCAAAGGACTCAATCGGTTTTTTGATAAATAAATTCATGGAAATTGGTTTTTTATTTCGACTAAGATAAAAGTATTAACGGAATTTTACTATTAAAAGAGTATTATTTCCTTTAACTTTGATTAAAATTTTTTCCATACCAATACATGCGTCGCTTACTTTATCTTATATTATTTTCAAGTATTTATTCCCTTTCAAGCTTTGCCCAACAACGCGCTCAGCTTCCTAATGTTGCTATTGCACAAAATAAAAATACCGTAGAATTAAAATGGTTTTGCCAATATGAAGGCGTGCATGCTATTTCGGTAGAGCGCTCTTTGGATAGTGGAGAAAATTATCAAAGAATAGGCGAACCGAACACTATTATAAAGGGCGAACAAATTTTTACAGATACGCACCCCGTTTGTGGTAGCAATTGGTATCGTGTGCAATTAGAGTTTAATTCAGGATTGCTTTGGAATAGTCATATTGCTAAAATTTATATGGATAGTAGCCAATACTATTTCAACAAAGTTGAAAAAGTAAAGACCTTTTCTAATTTAGCCGTAATGAGCGATACCAACATCGATAATATTGACGCCTACTCCTACTTTAAATCATTGTATATTAATACATTACCTTCTAATGGGCATATTCAAGTTACGCTTAATGATGGTGATATCCATAATTATATAATCAAATTTTTAGATCAATACGAGCACTTTCTATTTCAAGTAGATGGAATTAGAGAAAAAAGCTACTCCATTGACAAGCGAAATTTTCCCCATAAAGGTGTATACAAATTTCAATTATATAAAAACAAAGAAGTATTAGAAATTGGCTATGTGAGCGTATTTTTCTAATTCTCTTTATAATAACATAGAATTTTTAATTGAATGACACTTTTTAATTAAAAATTATTACCTTTGCACCCTATTTTACTTAAATTTTACACTCAATTTAATAACTAAAACAATGGCTGATTTACGCTTACAGCGCAACTTTGGTATTGCAGCACACATTGATGCTGGTAAAACCACTACTACAGAACGTATTCTTTACTACACGGGAGTAAACCACAAAATTGGTGAAGTGCACGAAGGCGCTGCTACCATGGACTGGATGGCTCAAGAACAAGAGAGAGGTATCACGATTACTTCTGCTGCAACAACTTGTTTTTGGAATTTCCCTACAGAACAAGGTAAACCTTTACCAAATTCTCAAAAATATAAATTCAATATCATCGATACTCCGAGAT
>CAIWHF010000153.1 GCA_903912405.1 uncultured Bacteroidota bacterium
CTTAATAAACGCTCTTGCATGCCCTCTAAATCTTTTGGTGCCGTATCACTTGTCAATACAATTTGCTTTCCACTTTGGTGCAAATGATTGAATATAGCGAAGAAGGCATCTTGTGTTTTGGGTGCTTTTGAAAAATCGTGAATATCATCTAAGATTAGCACATCTATCATTTGATAGAAGTTGATAAAATCATTAATCGCTTGATTTTTTGCATGATCAATATATTGATTAATGAATTTCTCAGCGCTAACGTATAAAACCGTTTTATTAGGATGTAATTTTCTTACTTCATTGCCTATTGCTTGTGCAATATGAGATTTACCCCAACCATTGCCACCAAAAATAACTAAAGGATTGAAAGAAGTAGCGCCTGGCTTTTGAGCAACATGCAAGCCTGCAGAACGAGCTACACGATTACAATCACCTTCAACAAAATTATCGAAAACAAATTTTGAATTTAGTTGCGGATCTATTTGAACTCTTTTTAAACCTGGAATAGAATACGGGTTTTTTATACTGCTCGGATCTTTCAAATGCGAAGGCAAATCAATCACATTACTTTCGTGAGAAGTTTTGGAAGCGGTTCCAGCTGCCATTTTAATAGAAGCAGGTTGTTTATTGCTGCTGCTCTCCATTAAAATTCTATATTCTAATCTTGCTGTTCTTCCTAAAACGCGTTTAATTGTTTTGCCTAACAACTCCACATAATGCTCCTCCAACCACTCATAAAAAAACTGAGAAGGTATTTGCAATGTGAGGGAGCTTTGATTTAACTCTACCGCTACGATAGGTTCAAACCAAGTTTGATAAGCTCTCCAACTTACATTATCTTTTATAATACTAAGACACTTCTGCCAAACAGCTTCTGTATCTCCTAATTTTGAATATGCATCTGGCACATTATTGTTCATTTCCATCTTTACTCAAAATACTATTATTGGTTAACTATTTTTATATCTAAAACTACTTTTGAAGGTAGTCAATTAATTATCCTCAATTTACCTAAAATGTGCAAAAAAATACGAAAATTCGCAAATTTTGTACAGGAGGACGAAGATGCTAACAAATTGTTGAAAAAAAAAATCTTTTTACTATTGATTATTTTGAAATAATTACAGAATGGGCTTTTGCGAGGTTTTTTGTTGAAAAATTTCCAAATTCGTAGTCCAAACGTCCTAATCGTAATCCGGCCCAACCCACCTGATTAATCACCACCTCTTTTCCTTGTTTATTAGTCAAAATAGTAGGCTGATCTAAAAAGGTATGGGTATGCCCTCCGATAATCAAATCAATGTTCTCCGACTGCTTAGCTAGTATCATATCGCTGACTTTTCTACCCTCATACTCGTAGCCTAAATGAGACAAGCAAATAACCATATCGCAGGCTTCTTTTCGCTTCAGCAAAGCCGCCGTCGCATTGGCAATTTGAATAGGCTCTAAATAATGGGTTTGTTGATATTGCGCCTCTCCTACAAGTCCCTTCAACTCTATACCTAAGCCAAACACGCCTATCTTTAAGCCCCCTTTATTAAAAATCTTGTAGGGTTGTGTTTTATGCTCTAAAACCGTGTTTGTAAAATCATAATTAGCAATCAAAACTGGGAAATTGGCAAGTGGCAATTGCTTAGCAAAACCTTCTATGCCCGCATCAAAATCATGATTACCCATGGTTACCGCATCATAGCCCATCAAACTCATGGCTTTTATTTCTGGCTCGCCTTTATACAAATTGAAATACGGCGTACCTTGAAATATATCTCCTGCATCTAGTAACAAAACATGTTCTTGCTCCGCTCTAATCTTATTAATTAAGGCCATGCGCGCTACAACACCTCCTTCACCTTGATGCCTACTGCCATCCATAGGAAAAGGATCTAAACGACTGTGCACATCGTTAGTGTGCAGAATAGTTAATCGTTTTACATCTTCTTTAGCAAAACTCTGAAAGGGGAATTGCCCCACAGCTAACAAGCCACTACCAATAAGCGACTTTTTTAAAAAACTTCTTCTATTCTGCATAGCTAATTCTATTTTCAAGTTCGATATGATATACTTTATGCTGTTGATTAATAGCCACTAGATAATCGATAATAGCATCTCTTATCAGTATATCTGTAAATCGTTTAGTAGCCTTTTGCATAAATTCAAAATTATCTCCACCTCTTGCTACATAATCATTAATGGCTATTTTATATACTATACTTTCATTGATTGCTTGTCCATTTACGTTGATATTTACTGCCTTTCTATCTTTTATTTGAAAACTAAGACCTGCTATTGGCCATCCTTTTCTTAAGGCAATTTGATCGCACATCGTTTGTAATTGCAAACCAGACAAACTAACAATAGCTATTTTATTTTCAAAAGGCATCACTTCATAAACAAGTCCTCTTGTAATAGCACCCGCAGCAATAAAGTTAATTCTCACCCCGCCATAGTTCACTACGGATATAGCTACGGTACTATCAATTTTTCGAGCACTTACCAATTGCGCATCCGCAATTAAATTACCCATAGTGCATTCTGGTTGGGCTTTTGTTAATGGCACATCTGAATATACCAATACCCCTTGCATGATAGTATCTACTCCTTTTTTATACGGACTTAAAAAAGCTTGCATGAGGGAGTCTTGCCCATTTGCTGCACTAATGGTATAAAATTGTTCAGTATGCTTTGTGATAGTTGCCTTAGGTGAACTACACGCTATAAACAAGGCATAGCATAAGAAACTATACAAAAAGGTTAATTTATTCTTCATGTTTTATTAAATCAAATAATTAATTCCAACTTTATTATATCTTGCTCAAGATAAAATCTAATTATGGTTTTTCAAAAATTAAATTACAGCATTGCAACGCATAGTAACACCCATAAAAGAGTTCATTAAAGACAGTCGCGCTATAGGAATAGTGTTATTAACGACTACTCTTTTATCCATTGCAACAGCCAATAGCAATGGATATGAAGCTGTAGCCCATATTTTGCATCAACCTTTATCCTATTTTAAATATTTGCATTTGCCAGAAAGCCTTGCAGCTTGGATCAATGATTTCTTGATGGGATTTTACTTTTTATTGATAGGCTTAGAAATAAAAAGGGCTTTTTTAATTGGCGAGTTGAGCAATAGAAAAGCAGCTATTGCGCCTATTATCGCTGCAATTGGCGGCATGTTGGCACCCGCGCTCATATATTGGTTTATCACTCAACATACGATGCATACGAAAGGTTGGGGCATCCCTATGGCAACCGATATTGCTTTTTCGCTAGGGGTATTAAGTTTACTATCTAAGCGCATGCCATTAAGTGTGAAAATATTTTTAATGGCTTTAGCAATAATTGATGATTTGGGCGGCATACTCGTTATCGCTCTTTTTTATTCTCAAACTATCACCTATGCTTTCTTATTGCTATCAATTGTGTTGCTTTTAATTTTATGGAAATGGCATGGCTATTTAAAGCCCATATTTAATATTATACTGAGTTTTGCTATTTGGTACTGCATTCACCGAGCTGGCATACATGGTACTATTGCGGGCATTCTTGTTGCATGGTGCCTTCCTTTATCTTCTGCAGCCTATATAGAGCATAAATTACATGACTTTACAAGCTTTATAATTTTGCCGCTATTCGTCTTTGCCAATACCTTACTACCTATCCCATCTATTGCAAGCTTCTTATCTTTCAACACCATGCAATTGGGTATTATAACCGGTTTAAATATAGGCAAGCCATTAGGTATATTGTTATTTTTAGCCCTTGGCATTCGATTGGGCTGGTGCCAATTGCCTAATGGGGCAAATTGGAAACACCTATTAATAGTTGGCATTATAGCAGGCATTGGATTTACGATTTCTTTATTTATCAGCCAATTAGCCTTTTCAACTGTATTAGATCAACATGCTGCTATAATTGCCATTCTAGTTTCATTTTGCATTTCATTAATGAGTACTTTTTTAGCCTATCCATTTATAAAAAAGACGTAGCAAGCAATCCATTATTATTGATCTACTAGGTCCAAACCATCATATTCCATCTGGTAAGTCTCCTCTAATTTGTATACATCTTGGTTATTCGTCTCCTTATCATGATCTTGCCAATGCACATTAAATGTATTTGCATCAAAAGAATACCATTGAAAGTATTTTAAATTTTCATGGAACACGATGCGTTTACCAATTGGTATATAAATACGAACAACACAATTTTGATTTCTGAATTTTTGCGTATAGGGTACCGTTAAATTGGGATCAATTAAAATAACACTATCACGCTGAAGCATATCCAAACTCAAAGATTCAACATACTGTTTTGCTAAAGTTTCACTAGCTCCTTTGCTACTAAATAGAAGTTGTACCCTAAAAGCTGTATCCATACTTGGATAGGTATCAATTCTAATATTACTATTTAATTGAGCCTGCTCTGAAACATTTATGAAATTGAATACTTTATAATTTGTATGGTATTGATTATCTAGAAGCGTATTTTCTAAATCATTTTTTGCAAATACATGTAAGGTCGATGATTTAAAAGCCACTAAAGAAATATCCTTTTTTGTTGTTGCATTATACTCAAAATTACTTATATAATTTGCCCCCAATACAATAAATGTCACAAGCGCTGCTATCCAAATAAATAAGCATGACTTATACATCCATTTAAGTGACAGCTTATGCTTGGTCATTGTTTTTATAGCTGCAAATAATATACCCAGTATAGGCAACAACAACATTAATGAAAACGCATAGTATAAGTATTTTTCGTTGGTATTAAAATCTAAAATATAGGCTACAACGGAATGACTATTTAAACCACGAGTGATCAATGCAA
>CAIWHF010000154.1 GCA_903912405.1 uncultured Bacteroidota bacterium
ACTCTGTCGAAGACAACTTGGCTCTCAAGAACTACCGCACTATGTCTCGGTTCAGAATTTTGAAGCGCCAGTCGATTCGAGCTCAATCAACCGATTTGATCGAAGTTAGAAAATTCATCTACAGGTAATAGCATACAAATTTGAGCTGTTGAAGAAGTATTTTCTAGAAACACGGAAAACAATTTAACTAAACTTAATTCCTGCTGATGACGAGCTAGATTTCTATTGCTATCTGGACCTTTTAAACTGTTATTAAAAAAAGGAGGATTACAAATAATAAAATCGTACGTATGCTCAAAAGGATATGTAAGAGCATCGGCATGTAGAATATTAATTTGCTTTGCAAAGGTACTCTCCGCTACATTTCGTCTTGCTTGAGCAGCTGCAAGTTCATCTATTTCTATAGCGTCTATAATGCAATTTGAAAATCGCTGTGCCAGCATTAAGGCTAACAAGCCCGTACCACATCCTACATCTAAAATACGCTTACAACCACTCGGCACCTGCGCCCATGCACCTTGTATACAAGCATCTGTACTTACTTTCATAGCACAGTCGCCCTGATGAATTGTAAATTGTTTGAATTGAAAATAAGAATTACTCATTACCAAGTAGCGCGGGGTGAAGGAACTATATTGTAATCAACAAAATCTTTTGCTTCGAATTTATAATGAGCCACGATAGCGATCATCGCCGCATTATCGGTGCAATATTCGAAAGAAGGAATATAGGTTGCCCATTTCAATTGCTTCCCTACTGATTCAAATGCAGAACGCAATCCTTTGTTCGCCGACACGCCACCTGCAATACCAATTTGATTTACGTTGAAGTCTGTAGCAGCCTTTTTTAATTTCATTAATAGGGATTCAATGATAGTATATTGCACAGAAGCACAGATATCATTCAAGTGCTCTTCTACAAAGGCAGGATTGAGCTTTTGTTGTTTTTGAATGAAATAAAGAATATTCGTTTTCAAGCCACTGAAACTGAAATTATAATCTGGCATATTACTTTTAGGGAATACAAAAGCTTGTGGGTTCCCTTTAGCTGCTAAGTTATCTATGATTGGTCCGCCCGGATATTTTAAGCCCAACATTTTAGCTGTTTTGTCAAAGGCCTCTCCAGCAGCATCATCAATAGTTTCTCCTATTACGCGCATTTGCAAAGGCGAATCGCAAAGCACTAATTGTGTATGCCCGCCCGAAACCGTTAAACATAAGAAGGGGAAACTAGGCTTTGGATCCTCTATAAAATGAGCCATTACATGCGCTTGCATATGATGTACTGCAATTAAAGGTAAAGAGCGTGCTTGCGCAAAAGATTTTGCGAAACAAGCACCTACCATTAAAGAACCAATAAGCCCAGGAGCTTGTGTAAAAGCAACTGCTTCTATTTCCGGCATTGTTATTCCAGCTTTTTCTATTGCTGCTGCTACTACTGGCAAAATAGCATCCATATGCGCGCGCGATGCCAATTCTGGGATAACCCCTCCATATTTACTATGATCTAATTGGGTAGCAATAACATTGCTCAATACCACGCCATCTTTGATTATAGAAGCGCCGGTATCATCGCAGGAAGATTCAATTGCAAGTATGATGGCCATAATAGAATGTAAAAATACATTTTCAATCGCAATAAAAAGAAAAATGGCTTACTCCAATTAGAGTAAGCCATTTTAAAATTTAGAACTATTGCAATTAGTCTCTTTTGCTTCCAAATAGACGTAGCAACATTAAAAATAGGTTGATGAAATCTAAGTATAAAGTAAGCGCACCAAAAATAGATAACTTCTTAACGTCATTATCGCTTATGCCTTCTGCACCAATACCTGCACCAATGTTCTTTAATTTTTGTACATCATAAGCGGTAAGTCCTGTAAATACGGCAACGCCAACTATGCTAATAATATAATCGATTGTAGCATTACCCATGAACATATTGATTAATGAGGCAATTACAATACCGATTAAACCCATAGATAAAATTCGTCCGAAAGAGGTAAGATCTTGCTTAGTGGTATAGCCCATTACAGCCATGATACCAAACATAGAAGCCGCCGCAGCGAAACAGGTAATTACTGAACCTTGTGTATATACTAATAAAATAAAGCTGAAACTGATACCTGTAATGGCAGCATAAGCAATAAACAATAAAGTAAGCACAGGTGCCGATAATCTAGCGAAACCAAAAGACATTACCAATACAAAAATCAATGGTGCAAACATGGTTATTTTGCCTAGACCCGTTAAGCCACGCTCGCCAATTAAATAGCTCAATAGCATTTCGTTACTGCTAAATGCGTAGGCAAAAGCAGTAGAAACTGCTAAAGCAACAAACATCCAAGAAAAAACATTGGAGATAAAAGATTTTGCAATGTTCTTAGAACCCAACTGAGTTCCTTCTACTGTGTAATTTGAAAATTGTTCCATATAAATATTTTATTAAAGTTAGTAAAAAAATTAATCGGCCTGATGAAATGGATATTGATAATTGGTAACCGGTACAAATGTTTCTTTTATGGTACGCGGACTTAACCAACGCAACATATTCAACATAGACCCTGCTTTATCATTGGTACCAGAAGCTCTTGCACCACCAAATGGTTGCTGACCAACAACGGCACCTGTTGGTTTATCATTGATATAAAAATTACCTGCGCTATTTACTAATTTATTGGTAGCCATTTCTAAAGCATACCGGTCTTGAGAGAAGATAGCACCTGTAAGCGCATACGCACTTGTGGTATCTACAGTATGTAAAATTGCTTCGAAATCATTTTCTGGGTATACATAAATAGTTAATACCGGACCAAACAACTCTTCACACATGGTTTCATAGAATGGGTTGGTTGTAAGGATAACCGTAGGTTCTATAAACCATCCTTTTTCTTTATTATAATTACCCCCTACAATAATTTCTGCTTCTTTAGATTGTATTGCACGATCTAAATAAGCTGCTATTTTATCAAAAGAACGCTCATTGATAACGGCATTTACAAAATTAGTAAAGTCATCTACTACACCCATTTTCAAGTCCTTCGTTTGAGCTACTAAAGAAGCTAAAATCTCGGGTGCTAAATTAGAAGGCAAATAAGCTCTTGAAGCTGCCGAACATTTTTGGCCTTGATATTCAAAAGCGCCTCTGATTAAATTAGCCGTAACAGCATCTGGCAAAGCACTTTTATGTGCCAATACGAAATCCTTTCCGCCGGTTTCGCCTACTATTCTTGGATAGGTTTTATACTTATGAATATTGGTACCAATAGCATTCCACATTTGCTGGAATACCCCTGTTGAACCCGTAAAGTGAATACCAGAAAAATCTGGATGCGCAAAACATATTTCACCCGTTTTAGGACCATCGGTATATATAACATTAATAACGCCATCTGGTAATCCTGCTTCTTGCATAATTTCCATAAATACCTGAGCAGAATAAATTTGAGCATCTGAAGGTTTCCAAACGATTACATTACCACACATCGCCGGTGCGCAAGCTAAATTAGCGCCAATAGCTGTAAAGTTGAATGGCGTTACCGCTAAGACAAATCCTTCTAATGGGCGATATTCCATTCGGTTATTAAAACCTACTGGAGATATGGGTTGTTCTTGATAAATTTTAGATAAAAAATGTACATTGAAACGTAAGAAATCAATCAGCTCGCAAGCGGCATCAATTTCTGCTTGAAAAGCATTTTTACTTTGCCCAAGCATTGTAGCTGCATTCATTTTAAAGCGGTATTTAGTTGCCAACAATTCTGCTGCGCGCATAAATATTCCAGCTCTATGCTCCCACGATAGGGCAGCCCATTGTGATCTTGCAGCTAATGCAGCTTTTATAGCATCATGCACATGCTGCTCTTCTCCCATATTAAAACAGCCTAAAACATGACTCGTTTCGTGTGGTGGGTGTATTTGTATTTTATGATTTGTAAAAACTTTTTCAGCACCTATGTACATAGGAATGTCGATTTGCTTAATTTTTAATTGTGCAATAGCTTCTTTTAAAGCTGCTCTTTCTGCACTATTAGGCGCGTAATTAAGTACCGTTTCATTTTTTGGTTCTGGATAGTAAAAATAAGCGTTGTTCATCTTTTAAATTTTAATACGTAAAGGTACAAATCGGAAACGAATGTTTGTTTTAATATTCGTTAATTTTATCAAGTAAAATAAATTCGATTATCTAGTTAATCTAAACTAATTTTGCGTCGCAATGGTAAAAATTGGCCCCATAACCTTACCAACATTTCCTTTGTTGTTGGCACCCATGGAAGATGTAAGCGATCCTCCATTTAGAGCCTTGTGCAAAGAACAGGGTGCCGATTTGATGTATACCGAATTCATTTCATCGGAAGGGCTTATACGGGATGCTATAAAAAGTAGACAGAAGCTAGACATTTTTGATTATGAGCGCCCTATTGGCATACAAATTTTTGGTGGTGATGAAGAAGCTATGGCATTATCATCTAAAATTGTTTCTGTTACTAAACCCGATTTGGTAGATATCAATTTTGGTTGCCCCGTAAAAAAAGTGGTTTGCAAAGGAGCCGGAGCTGGTGTTTTAAAGGACATTGATTTAATGGTAAGGCTAACCAAAGCCGTTGTAAATGCAACTGATTTACCCGTTACCGTAAAAACACGTTTAGGCTGGGATAACAATAGTTTAAATATAGAAGAAGTAGCGGAGCGCTTGCAAGATGTGGGCGTACAAGCATTAAGTATACATGGCAGAACCCGCATGCAAATGTATAAAGGAGAGGCCGATTGGTCGTTGATAGCCAAAGTGAAAAACAATCCTCGCATTCATATTCCTATATTTGGCAATGGCGATATTGACACGCCTGAAAAAGCTTTGGCTTATAAAAATCGTTATGGCGTAGATGGCGTAATGATTGGCAGAGCAGCTATTGGTTACCCATGGATTTTTAGAGAAATTAAACACTTTTTAAATACGGGTGAGCATTTGGCAGCGCCCAGTATTGAGGAGCGCATAGCAGCTTGCAAAAAGCATCTAGAAGGATCTATGGCATGGAAAGGAGAGCGATTAGGCATTTTAGAAATGCGCCGTCATTATGCCAATTATTTGAAAGGATACCCTAACATTAAAGAATTTAGAGCTCGCTTAGTAAATTCTTTAGACAAGAATGAACTCTTTGAAATCTTGGAGGAAGTAAATGCAATTAATTTAGAAGCATCCTAAATTTTTTATACTTAAATAGATATTTGTAAAAAGAAACCTATTAAATTTGTTTTTCATTATTTCTAATACCCTTTTTTGTGGCTAAACACTTACACAAAGCTTCCATAGCAGGTTCTCTAATTGCCTTAGGCATTGTATTTGGAGACATCGGAACATCCCCACTCTATGTATTCAATGCAATTTGCAACAACAAAGTAATAAGTGACGAACTTATTATTGGAGCCTTGTCTTGTATCATTTGGACACTTACCTTACAAACTACCATCAAATATGTAATGCTCACTCTGCGTGCAGATAATAATGGCGAAGGTGGCATTTTCTCTTTATTTGCACTCGTTAGAAGACATGCGCCATGGCCCGTATTTTTAGCCATGATAGGAGGTGCAGCCCTTTTAGCCGATGGCATGATTACACCACCTATTTCCGTGATTTCTGCGGTAGAGGGCTTAAGAAACATTCCCGCTTTAAGTGAAATTAGCGAAGGCAGTCTAGTAGGCATTGGCATCATCATCATCTCCCTGTTATTTTTCTTCCAACAATTTGGCACTTCCTATATTGGGAAAGCTTTTGGCCCTATAATGACCATCTGGTTTTTAATGTTAGCCGCTTTAGGTTTTATACATATTACAGATGATATCAGCATTTTAAAAGCATTCAACCCCTATTACGCATTCCGTTTACTCACCCATTATCATGAAGGATTTTGGCTATTGGGTGCCGTATTTTTATGTACCACTGGAGCCGAAGCTTTATACTCTGATTTAGGACATGTAGGAAAAGGAAATATTCGTGTTTCCTGGGCTTTTGTGAAAACAACTTTATTAATTAACTATTTAGGACAAGGCGCTTACTTGCTAACTTTAAAAGGTCAAATATGGGATGCCTCTATTAAAAATCCATTTTTCGAATTAGTGCCGCATTGGTTTTTGATACCTGGAATTATCATAGCGACTATGGCTGCCATTATTGCCAGCCAAGCTTTAATATCTGGTTCCTTTACATTAATTAGTGAAGCTATTAAAATGAATTTATGGCCTAAAATGAAAGTAAACTATCCAACTGATGAAAGAGGCCAATTATATATACCCGGCATTAATACCCTTCTATTTGTGGGTTGTGTAGGTATCACACTATATTTTCAGAAATCAGCTAATATGGATGCTGCTTATGGATTAGCCATCACTGCCTGCATGATTATGACCTCATTATTATTCTCTTATTTCTTATTCATACGCAGAATTAATAGAGTTACGATCTTCATCTATCTGAGTGTTTTCTTAAGTATTGAATTGAGTTTCTTGATAGCTAATGTTATTAAGTTTAGCCATGGAGGATATGTAACCGTAATCATTGGAGGTTTATTATTTCTTTGTATGTATGTTTGGTACAAAGCAAGAAAAATTAAAAATCGATACGTAGAGTTTGTGAAAATAGATGACTATGAAATACTCATGCAAGAGTTGAGCTTAGATAAAAGCATTCCAAAATATGCTACCCACCTTGTTTATCTTACTAGCGCAAATAATAAAAAAGAAATTGAGCACAAAATTATGTTCTCTATTTTCCATAATATGCCTAAGCGTGCAGATATCTATTGGTTTGTGCACGTAGATGTTTTAGATGATCCCTATACTACCGAATATATTGTGCAAACAATTATTCCGAATGAAATTATCAGAGTAGAGTTTAGGCTTGGTTTTAGAGTAGAGCATCGCATTCAATCGATGTTTAGACAAGTAGTGGAAGATATGGTAAAAAACAAAGAAGTGAATGTTACAAGCAGATACGACTCTCTAGGTAAAAATAATTTGGTTGGGGATTTCCGATTTGTTGTAATAGAAAAAATACTTTCTAGAGACAACGCCTTGCCTTTACTAGAGCGTTTAATCATGCGCGCTTATTTCATACTAAAAAAATCTTCCTTGTCAGAAGAGCGTGGCTTTGGCTTAGACTCTTCTGAGGTAACGGTAGAAAAATACCCTCTTCTGCTCTCTGCGGCACCAGAGAAGAGGCTTAAGCGGATTTATGAAAAACGAAATCACATAAATAGTTCTTTATAAAAAAATGGCTCATCATATGAGCCATTTTTTTATAAGGTGATTTCTTGATGCATTTTAGGAATGACTACATTTTTAAACCCTTTTTGCTGCAATCGTTTTTGCATTGCGAGTTGATTTTCATATTCACCATGCACTAAGAAAAAATGTTCTACTTTAGAAATATCTTGACAAGACAACCATTTCAATAAATCTTCATAGTCGCCATGGGCACTCATAGAGTCGATAGTCTCAATAGCTGCATTTACTTGGTAAGGCTCGCCAAATATTTTCACTTCTTTCGGATTTAATTTTAATTTACCAGCTAGCGAATGTGACTCGCTAAAGCCTACAATTAGAATAGTATTTTTAGTTGACTCAATAGTATGTGCTATATGATGTTTAATTCTGCCTGCTTCGGCCATACCAGAAGCAGAAATTATTACACAAGGACCTTCATAATCATTTAATCGTATAGAATCTTCTGCTTTCTCTATTAGATGCAAACCTTTAAAGCCAAACACATCATCATCTTTTTTCAATAATTCTTGAACATGACTATTAAAGCATTCAGGGTGATTTTTGATAATAGCGGTAGCATTAATAGACAAAGGGCTATCTACAAAATAATCTAAATCTGGTAAACGATGTTCTAATTCTAATCTATTTAAAAGGAATAAAAGCTCCTGTGTTCTTCCTATACTAAAAGCAGGGATAATTAATTTCCCTTTCCTTCTTAAACAAGTATCGGTAAGTATTTCTAGAAAGCGTTCTACAGAAGGAACATGTTCTTCGTGCAACTTATTGCCATAAGTAGCTTCCATAATAATGTAATCTGCTTGAGGAAAAACTTCGGGTGCTCTTAAAATCATATCCCTATATCTACCTACATCGCCACTAAAACACAGTGTTTTCAATTGACCTTCCTCTTCAATTCGGACATTAATTGCTGCACTTCCTAAAATATGACCACAATCTGAGAATATCACACTTATTTGCTCATCTATTTTAAGGTTATCATTATATTTCACAGGAACTAGTAGCTCAAATACCTTTTCTGCATCTTCAGAGGTATATAAGGGCTCTACCAATGGGCGTTCGTCTCTTAATCTTCTTTTATTAATATGCTTTACATCATTTTCTTGAATATGAGCGCTATCTATAAGCATCAATTTAACTAGATCAGCTGTAGCTGTAGTGCAGTATATTAATCCCTTAAAGCCATCTTTAACCAATTTTGGCAATAAACCAGAATGATCTATATGAGCGTGACTTAAAAGCACCATTGAAATTGAGGATGGATCAAATCCCCATTCTTGATTTAGCCTCAACGTATCCTTACCTAATCCTTGAAACATTCCACAGTCTAGCAGTATTTTCTTGCTATTTTTTAAATGTAAAATATGTTTAGACCCCGTAACGGTTTGGGCAGCCCCATGAAAACTAATATGCATACCAATATTTTGTATAAAAGTAATTGATTTTCATGGTTATAACATCAAACAAAATATGATTATCCTCAACAAATTAAAAAAAATAATAATTTATCAACATTAATTTACCATTAAGTTATAAGAAAGTTAAGGGAAAGGCATG
>CAIWHF010000155.1 GCA_903912405.1 uncultured Bacteroidota bacterium
GAAATGGTTCATTTGCAGATGCAGGTGAAGCGGTGTATGTTTCTGCAACTACAATATTAGGTCCTCATACCGAAACAGCTACCTTTACGGTGCCTGCAACAGCCTTAAATGGTTTGACAAGAATGCGTGTTATCGTAAATGAGGGTACCGTTGCTACTCCAGAAACGGCTCCAACATGGGGTGAGGTTGAGGAATATGCGATCAATTTAGTAACGCCTAATATTGGTGGTGGTAATCCTACAACAGGATGTTCTGTTTACAGTTCTGTAAACGTAAACGTTATCAATCCTTGGGCGGGTATTACCGCAGCAGTTACACCTTCCACTGCAAATATTTGTGGCTTAGGTACACCTGTATCATTAACCGGTACTTCTGGTGGTCCAACTACTTTACCTACAGGTTATGCAGCTTCATCTGCAATCTATACAAGTGACGAGGAAATTTTAAATGTGTCATTAGGCAGTGGTGGTTCTTTATTAAACAGTTCTTCTACTTGTGCTACAACTGCAGGTCCTGCAGGTAATGGATTGGCAGCTTCTGTAAATCAGTTCTATTCAAACTATACAACTGTTCCTACAATTCCAATTCCATCTTTAGCGCCAGGTGCAACCATTCCTTATGCAATCACTTTAGGCTATTGCGGAACGTATGCTTACAGTAATATTGCTGCTATTTATATCGATTATAACCGAAATGGTACATTTGATGCAGGTGAACAAGTTACTGTAACGAGCTATGGTGCGAGAAATTTAGCTACCGGTGATATTATTTCAGGTACCTTCACTGTACCTGCAACAGCTTCGGCAGGTAGAACGCTAATGCGTGTGGTGTATGTAGAAAGTTCTGTAGTAAATCCAACAGGTACTTATGCATGGGGTGAAACAGAAGACTATGCTGTAATGATTGGAACTTCTGCTGCATCTCAAACTTGGACAGAAGCTACCACTACCTTAGGTACCAATACCACCTTAGCGTATACGCCAACTTCATTTGGTACAAAAACAATAACTTACACAGCGGCAGATGCTAATGGATGTAAAATTTCTGCTAATGCTACACTTAACGTGTCGCAACCAGCAGCGCCTACAGTGGCTAATGTTAGCTTGTGTCAAAATACAACTGCTACGGCATTAACAGCTACAGCATTGGCTGGTCATACCGTGAATTGGTATACAACGGCAACTGGTGGTACTGCTTTAGCTTCAGCTCCAATTCCATCTACTACTACGGTAGGTACTACTACTTATTATGCTACGCAAACTACTCCACAAGGTTGTGAAAGTTTACGTACACCATTAGTAGTAACGGTGAATCCAGCTCCAGCGTTAACTTCTGCAGCTACTATAGCTCCAGTATGTAATTTAACAGCAATTGCTTACGCACCAACTGCATCAATAACAGGTTCAACTTTTGCATGGACTCGTGCTACAACAACAGGTATTGCTACAGCAGCGGCTACAGGTACAGGTGCTATTAGTGAAAACTTAAATAACACTACTGCTAATCCAGTTACTGTAAACTATGTATATACATTAACAGCTCCTATAACTGGTTGTATTGGAACTGCTACTGTGGTAGCAACAGTGAATCCAGCAGCTACTTTATCTAGTGCAACTGCGGCTTCTGCTATCTGTAACAACAATGTATTCGCTTACACACCTACTTCTGCAACTGCAGGTACTACTTATGCATGGTCACGTGCAGCCGTAACCGGTATCTCAAATGCATCAGGAAATGGTACAGGAGCTATCAATGAAACATTGATCAACACTACAGCAAATCCAGTAACGGTTACTTACAACTATGTATTAACGGCAAATGGATGTAGCAATAGTCAAAGTGTTACCGTGGTAGTTAATCCAAGTGCTACTATGAGCAGTGCATTAACAGGAACTATTTGTAGCGAAAGAGCATTTAAATATACTCCATTGAGTGCAACTACAGCTGTAGCTTATGCATGGTCTCGTGCTGCAGTGTCTGGTATTTCAAATACCGCTGGTACAGGTACAGGTGCTATCAATGAAACATTGATCAACACAATGCAAGCGCCAATAAATGTAACGTATGTTTATACCTTAACTGCAAATGGTTGTACGAATACTCAAAATTTAGTGGTAACGGTAAATCCTACTCCAGCTAAATTGATTATCACTGCAGATGGCCCTACGGTATTCTGTAAAGAAGAATCAGTAGTATTACGTTTCAATCCAACAAATACAGGTTCATATCAATGGTATCAAGATGGTGTGCCAGTAAGTGGCGCTACAGCAACAAATACTTTGGTAACTACTGCAGGAAGCTTCACCGCAATCGTAACGAATACGTATGGTTGTGCTTCAGATCCTTCTACTGCAATGTTGGTTGAAGTACCATGTGAAATTGGTATCTCTTTACCAGATATCTTCACTCCGAATGGTGATGGAAGTAATGATAAAATCAAACCAATCGTACCAGGTATTCATACCTTCAGCTTCTTTAGAGTATACAACAGATGGGGTAACCTAGTGTTTGAATCTACAGATCCAGACGCTGCTTGGGATGGTTCTTATAAAGGTGAAATGCAACCTCAAGATTCTTATAGTTACGTAATTGAAGGGTATAACTTCAGAATGGAATTGATAAGAAAACAAGGAACTATCACTTTAGTACGATAAAATTCATTAAACATTCAACACTATAAAACATAGAAGATGAAAAGTATAGTAAATAAAATTTTGGGAATCATAGCTGTTGCATCAACAGCTATGAACTCACAAGCTCAAGACATCCATTTTTCAAGAGTGGAAGATATGGCTACCATATACAACCAAAGCTTGAAAACCACTAAGGATATCCGCTTGCAAGCTGTAAATAGAGATGTACAGTTCAACAGTGCATCTACTTACAAAACGCAAGTTGCAATTGGTGATTTTGCGCTATTAAACAAAGCAAAAAGAACAAGTGATGACAATAAAGGTTTTTTCACTGCTACCTTTGCTTATGTTGGAGATAATGGTGCTGCTGGTGTTATTAAAAATACATCTGCTATCGTTGGATTGGCTTATGCATTACCATTAAATGAAAATGGCTTGTATTTAGCTGCAGGTTTCCAAACAGGAATCAATAGCTTAAATGTAAATTTTGATGGCAAAACAGTGCCTGAGCAATACACACAGTATGGTTTAATCCCTGATATGCCAAACAACGATCCTACTAATGCTAATAACGCGCCTATCCGTTGGGTAGACTTAAATAGTGGTTTGTCGTTATTTAAGAATGGCGAAAAAGCAAATTGGTACTTAGGTGCTTCTGCTCGTCACTTAAATAAGCCGTATACCAATATTTCTAAAACTGCTTTATACCAATTAGGTGTAAACTATGGCGTACAAGCTGGTTACAGTGTTAATTTGGCTAGCAAAGACGTTGTAGGAGCTTATGCATTCTTAAACTGGCAGTCGAAAGCTAATGACTACACCGTAGGTGTAAAATATCAAAAGAACTTTGGAAACAATGCTAGTTTCGCAATTGGAGTTGCTTCTAGAACGGGTGCAGCAATTATACCTCGTTTCGATCTACGTTATAACAAAGTTGCTTTAGGTGTTTCATTTGAATCTACAACAGGAAAAATGAAAACTGACAATATGAACCGTAATGCTACAGAAGTAGTCTTAGGATTTATTCTATAAGATTTAGTTTCAACCAATAAACTACAAAACGGCTAAAAGAAATTTTAGCCGTTTTTGTTTTTATGACAACGTACATTGTAACTATTAATTAATATGAAAATAAAAAACCAGTATGCGGACATACTGGTTTTTTGTGGGCCCACTAGGACTTGAACCTAGGACCACCTGATTATGAGTCAGGTGCTCTAACCAACTGAGCTATAGGCCCATTGCATGAGATGCAATTTGGATTGCAAAAGTAACTAAATTTTTAAATTAAAAAAACCAATTACAAACTTTATTTTTGTTGCATGATAAAAGGTATTAAACATATTATTTTCGATTTAGGCGGCGTGTTGCTCAATATAGATTATCATAAAACTACAGCGGCCTTTCAAGCCCTTGGAGTGCCCAATTTCGATGCCTTATACTCGCAACGCGAGCAGATTGCATTATTTGACGCATTGGAAACGGGGAAGATAGAAGCTACTACCTTTTACGATGAGCTCAATACATTACTACAAAGCAATTTTACACATGATCAATTAGCAACAGCATGGAATGCAATGTTATTAGATTGGCCATTGCGTAGACTACAAATCTTGCAACAATTACAAAATCAGTTTGATTTATTTTTATTGAGCAATACCAATAGCATTCACGAAGCGGCCTTTACCCATTCGCTGCAGCAAGCCCACGGAATACCCAGCATTGCCCTGTATTTTGATAAAGCTTACTTCTCTCATCGATTAGGTTTAAGAAAGCCAAACCCTCAAGCATTTCAATATATTTTAGATACGCATAATTTGAGCCCAGCGGCTACCTTGTTTATAGATGATAGCGTGCAGCATATAGCCGCTGCAAAAAGCTTAGGCATACAGACCATTCACTTAAGTAATGGCATGACTATAGAAAAGGATATTTTCAAGCCCCTTATTTAATCTCTTCAAAATCAATATATTCACCAGCATTACTCGACTTTTGCTGGCTTGTAGTAGCTTGATTTTTTGTTGCATTAGTTGGAGCTTGAGCCTGTGCTTGAGCTTTCACCTGCGCTTTAATAGAACTACGCATTTTGAGAATAGGGATCAATATGCGCGTTACGAATTTAAAAACTCCAGAAAATAGAAAAGCTAATAACAAAATACGAAACAAGGCCATAGAAACTAATTGATTTTCAAAGGTAAGTATTCCACATAGTAAGATTGTTAAGTTTTTTCTAATTTAGAATTAAGCATAAAATAATTGTCAAAACTGATTATTTGCAATGAATATGTCGTATATTTGTAGTGGAATTATTTAATAAGAAGGGGACATTAGTCCCCTTGTTTTTTGTCTATGCAAGAGATGATCAGTAAAATTGAAGCCCTTTTAGCTCCTTTATTAGAAGGAACAGATATGTTTGTAACTAATTTACAGATAGAGCCAGGAAATAATATTAAATTATTTTTAGATGCAGATGAGGGGCTCAATGTGCAGAAAAGTGTATCTATAAATAGGCAATTAGTAGCTCAAATAGATGAATTAGGATGGTATCCGAATGGAGATTATAGTTTAGAAGTATCGAGCCCTGGAGTAGATGAGCCGCTGCGCTCTATTCGCCAATATAATAAGAACATTGGTCGCCTGCTGGCAGTTACCAATTTGGAAGATTTGGAACAAATTGGAGTGTTGAAAACCGCAGAGGCAACAGGCATAACCTTAGAAATAAAAATAAATAAGAAAAAGGAAACTGCCCTTGTGGAAATTCCTTTTGAGCAAATAAAACAAAGTATCGTACAAGTAATTTTTTAACCCTAACAAATCCCTTTGGGAAAAATGTAAACCATGTCAAGTATTAATTTAATTGAATCGTTTCAAGAGTTTAAAGAGGCCGAAAATATTGATAGGCCAACCATGATGAAAGTTATTGAAGATGTCTTCAAAACTTTACTCCGTAAAAAACATGGCAGTGATGAAAATTTTGATGTCATTGTTAATGATAAAACGGGTGACTTGGAGATTTTTAGAAGAAGAGAAATCGTTGAAGACGATATGGTGGAAGACGAAAACCAACATGTGGCTTTATCAGAAGCTTTAAAAATCGAACCCGATTATAGCGTAGGCGAAGAATTATATCAAGTAGTTGATGTATTAGATTTTGGCAGACGAGCTATTTTAGCGGCAAAGCAAACTTTAGCAGCGCGTTTAGGTGATTTAAAGAAAAATGAATTACTTAAAAAATATGGAGAACGCGTTGGCGAAATTGTGAATGCAGAGGTATATCAGATCTGGAAAAAAGAAATCATGCTATTAGATGATGATGGCAATGAATTGATTTTACCAAAAACAGAACAAATACCAAGCGACTTTTTCAAAAAAGGTGAAATGGTGCGTGCCGTTTTGAAAAAAGTAGAATTGAGAAGCAATACACCATTCATTATTGTAAGCAGAACAAGTCCAATGTTCTTAGAAAAATTATTAGAATTAGAAGTACCTGAAATTTTAGATGGTTTAATCACTATTAAAAAAGTAGTGCGTGAGCCAGGCGAGCGTGCAAAAGTAGCGGTAGAAAGTTTTGATGATCGTATTGATCCAGTAGGTGCGTGTGTTGGTATGAAAGGAAGTAGAATTCACAGTATTGTGCGGGAGTTGAAAAATGAAAATATCGATATCATTAATTTTACTACCAACACCTCTTTACTTATCCAACGTTCGTTAACACCTTCTAAAATCAATCGTATTGATTTAGATAATGAAAACAAACAAGCACAAGTATTTTTAGAGTCCGACCAGGTATCATTAGCTATTGGCCGCAAAGGGGTTAATATTAAATTAGCGCAAGAGCTTACAGGCTATACCATCGACGTATACCGCGATGTAGTAGATCAAGAAGCAGAATATGATATTGACTTAGAAGAATTTAGTGATGAAATTGAACCATGGATCATAGATGAGTTCAAGAAAATAGGCTGCGATACCGCATTAAGCGTATTAAACTTATCGGTAGAAGAATTGGTTAGAAGAACCGATTTAGAAGAAGAAACAATTATAGAAGTGCATAGCATTTTAAATGCTGAATTTGAAGACGAATAAAACCATGTATTCGATTCCAATTGAAAGTAACAGTGCATAAATTATTGATTAAAAAAAAGAATGGCAACAGAAAATAAAACACCCAGAATTTTGGCCGCAGCCAAAGAATTTAATATCGGTAAGGAAACCCTAGTGGAGTTTCTTACTGGTAAAGGGTTTGACGTAAATGCAAGTAATCCGAATACGAAGCTCAGTGAGCCAATGTATGATGCCCTTCAAGCAGAATTTGCCAAAGATAAATTGGTAAAAATAAAGAGCGAGTCTATTGCTTTGCCAAAAGGCAATGCAGATGCTGCTAAAAAAACCAAAGAAGAAGTATTAGAGGCTAAGCCAGAAAAAGAGCTTGTTGTAAAAGAAGAGCCGAAAGAAGCAATAGCAACGGCTGCTAAAACAACAGTGAAAAAAGCGAAAACAAAAGAAACAGAAGAAGAGCAAATTAGTGCTCCTATTAAAGAGGTTGATGAAGAAAAAGACGCTCATAAAGTTGCTGGCCCAAATATTTTAGGCAAGATCAACTTAGACGAAATAAATCAAGCAACACGACCTAAAAAAGGTACGGCTAAGAAAACGGAAGAACCTGCGGATAAAAAAACCGCTAAATCTACTGAAAAGGAAACTCCGAAAACTACAAAAGCTAAGAAAACAGAAGATGCACCAGCTGAAGAGAAAAAGACCGAAAAGAAAACGACTAAACCTAGTGTAACCGAAGCACCTATAGAAATACCAGCTACCGCTCCAACTCCTATTGCAGAAGAAGCTCCATCAGCTCCAGCTGCTTTAGAGCATATTGAGATGAAATCACCTCAATTGTCGGGACCTAAAATTATTGGTAAAATTGATTTGCCCGTAAATAACGGAAACGATCGTGGACGCGGAGGAAGTGCTAGTGATAAAGAAAAGCGAAAAAGAAAACGTATTCCGGTTGACAAAAAACCAGAAGGTACACCAGGGCCGGTAGGTAGCAATCCAAATGCGCCTAGACCAAATCAAGGAAATCCTTCTAACAACCGCCCAGGTGGATATAATAACAATCGTCCAGGTGGTGCTCCACAAGGCAATCGCCCAGGTGGTGGCAATAATCGCAATAACAATTACAGAGGTAATAACGATAATAGAAGCGGCGGAACAAGCAATGTGCCTACTGAAATTGACGCAAAAGACATTCAAGAAAAAATCAGACAAACGCAAGCCAAACTTGCGGGTGGAGGAAGAAATAATAAAAACAGTAAATCAAAATATCGTCGTGAAAAACGCGATGATATGGCTGAGAAAAGAGCCTTATTGGAGCAATCTGGCGATAGCAAAGTAGTGCAAGTGACCGAATTTATTTCGGTGAGTGAGTTTGCTAATTTATTAGACGTCAGCTTTGCCGATGTAATTAGCAAATGTATGGGCTTAGGTATCATGGTATCTATCAACCAACGTTTGGATGCTGAAGTATTAGAATTAGTAGCTGAAGAATTTGGTTATACCGTAGAATTTATCGGTGTGCAACAAGAAGCAGAATTAGAAGAAGATGAACAAGACAATGAAGATGATTTAGAAGCAAGAGCGCCAATTGTTACGATCATGGGTCACGTAGACCATGGTAAAACATCCTTACTCGATTATATTAGAAGTGCTAATGTGGTTGCCGGTGAGGCTGGTGGTATCACCCAACATATTGGAGCTTACCAAGTACTTACTGCTACAGGCAAGAAAGTAACTTTCCTAGATACACCAGGTCACGAAGCCTTCACCGCTATGCGTGCGCGTGGTGCTAAAGTAGCCGATGTGGCTGTTATTGTAGTAGCTGCCGACGATGCATTAATGCCGCAAACGAAGGAAGCAATTTCGCATGCACAAGCAGCGAGCTTGCCGATGATTTTTGCCATTAATAAAATAGACAAAGAAGGCGCTAACCCTGAAAAAATTAAAGAGCAATTAGCAGGAATGAACATCCTAGTGGAAGATTGGGGTGGTAAATTCCAAAGTCAAGAAATATCAGCTAAGAAAGGCTTGAATATTGATTTGCTTCTTGAGAAAATTGCTTTAGAATCAGAATTATTAGAACTTAAAGCAAATCCAAATAGAGCAGGTGTGGGTTCGGTTATTGAAGCGTCGTTAGATAAAGGACGTGGATATGTAACTACCATCTTAGTTCAAAACGGAACTTTAGAGCAAGGACAAATGATTGTTTCAGGACAGCATTTTGGTAAAGTAAAAGCGATGTTTAATGAGCGTGGACAACGCGTTACACAAGCTGGCCCATCAGCACCCGTTCAAATTTTAGGTTTGAATGGAGCGCCTCAAGCAGGGGAGAAATTCAAAGTTTACGATGATGAAAATGAGGCTAAAGAAGTAGCAACGCATCGTGCACAAATTATCCGTGAGCAAGGTATTAGAGCGCGTAAACACTTAACGCTTGACGAAATTGGTCGTCGTTTGGCATTGGGTAACTTTAAAGAATTACCAATCATTATCAAAGGTGACTTTGACGGTTCGGTTGAAGCCTTAAGTGACTCTTTACAAAAATTATCTACAGAAGAAGTAGCTATTAATGTAGTACATAAAGCAGTAGGTCAAATCACGGAAAGTGATGTCTTATTAGCAACCGCTTCTGATGCTATTATCCTTGGTTTCCAAGTGCGTCCATCGCTACAAGCGGGTAAATTAGCAGAACAAGAGAATATAGAGATCAGAACCTATTCTATTATCTACGAAGCGATCGAGGAAATCAAAAGTGCCATGGAAGGTTTATTGGAACCAAAAGTGGAAAAGAAAATTGTTTCCAATATCGAAGTGCGTGAAGTATTTAAAATTAGTGGCGTAGGAACTATTGCAGGTTGCTATGTACTAGATGGTAAAATGACACGCCAAACGAAATTGAATATCATTAGAGAAGGTATTGTAATCTATCACGGTGAGCTTTCTTCTTTGAAACGTTTCAAAGATGACGTTAAGGAAGTAAATACTGGATATGAGTGTGGTTTGATGGTGAAAAACTATAACGATATTAGAATCGGAGATATTATAGAAGGTTATGAAGAAGTATCTGTAAAACGAACTTTGTAACGAACATAAAAAATGTAAAGCCGTTAGCCTATAATTTAGGTTAACGGTTTTGTTTAATATAGTAGGTCCAAAAGAAAAAGCATGATTGATAAATTAGAAGCCATCAAGGCAAGATTTGAGCAACTTGGAGTAGCACTTACCAATCCAGAAATTGTAAGTGACAATAAAAAGTTTTCTCAAACAAGTAAAGAATATAAAAAGCTAGAGAAAATTGTAGATGCCTATAAACGATATAGAGCCTGTATAGATGGCATTGCCTTTGGCAAAGAAGTTTTAGAAACGGAAACCGATGCAGATTTGCGCGAAATGGCAAAAGAAGAATTGGAATTGCAAAACAGTTCAAAAGACGGTTTGGAAGAGGAGATTCGTCAATTACTGATTCCGAAAGATCCTCAAGATGAAAAAAATGCTATTATAGAGGTGCGTGCCGGAACAGGGGGTGATGAAGCAAGTATATTTGCCGGCGACTTATTGCGCATGTATATGCGCTTTTGTGAACGTAAAGGATGGAAGATAGCCCTATTAAGCGAAGCAGAGGGAACCGTGGGAGGATATAAAGAAATACAATTGGAAGTTACGGGAGACGATGTATATGGTACCTTGAAGTTTGAAAGTGGGGTGCATCGTGTGCAACGGGTGCCGGCTACCGAGGCTAGCGGCCGAGTACATACTTCAGCAGCAACGGTTGCTGTAATGCCTGAAGCAGATGAAATCGATTTTGAATTAAAAGAATCGGATCTTAAAATGGAAACAGCTCGAAGTGGCGGTGCTGGTGGACAAAATGTAAATAAAGTAGAGACCAAAGTAATTTTAACCCACGTACCTACAGGCACTGTTATTACTTGCCAAACAGAGCGCACGCAGTTGGGCAACAGAGAGAAAGCAACGCAAATGATGCGTACTAAATTGTATGAAGAACAAGTACGTAAATATGAAGAAGAAATTGCAAATAGAAGAAAGAGCTTGGTAAGTACAGGTGATCGATCTGCCAAAATCAGAACCTATAATTACCCACAAGGTAGAATTACAGACCATCGTATAAATATGACTATTTATAATTTAGATGATTTTATGAATGGTAATATAGGAGATATGATTGAAGCCTTGCAATTTGCTGAAAATGCAGAAAAAATGCAAGCAGGCGAAACGCTTTAAACAATATAATACAATAATCTACGTTTTATAACACGAATAAAAAATTATGGAAACGAATAACTTTGATATGCTTTCAATTTTTAAAGTCATTTTCGATAAACGAAAGTTTATTTTAAGTGTATGTATAATAGCTTCGCTAGTTGCTGTTATTTTCACAGCCATTAAGAAACCCATCTACAAAGCTGAAACGGCGTTTTTCGTTGCTAATCCATTAGTGGCAGACCGTGCCAACGTCTATCAATTTAATAATGCGTTTATCTTAGATCATTTTGCAGAAGAAAAAGATGTAGATAAAGTAATGGCTATTGCCAATGGTGCCATCATGAGAGATACTTTCATTGCAAGCATGCAACTAGATGCTCACTATAATTTGAATTTGCAAGATCCTAAATCATTCAATGAACTACATGCTACTATTCAGCGCAATTTTACTATAAAGCGTACTGAAAATACCAATTTAGAAGTGAGTTTTAAAGATCAAGATCCTGTTTTTGCTGCACAATGCGCCAATCAAATTGCACAAATTATTGCAGATTTATATCAAGCACATTATAATCAAACTCGTTTGAGTATTCATAAAACGCTCAGTGAAAAAGTACTGGCCCTCGACCAAGAAATTAAAACAATGTCGGACTCTTTAGCGGTGCTAAGAACGAAAACAGGCGTCTATGATTTAATAGCACCTAATAGAAAAAATACGGTACAAGGTACTATCCACTCAAATGGAAGCGCCAACTTTGCAAATGATTTGGAAGCTTTGCAAAATATAGAGGCTATAAAAGATCAATTGGTTATGGATAGAGCTAATACAGCTACTTTGTTAAATCAATTTGCAACGGCTACAACTTTAAAGGAAATACCACTTATTAAAATCATTTCAAAAGCCTACACGCCCACAAAATCTACTGATTTAGGTTTTGTAGTTAATATTGTAGTTGCAATTTTATTAGCCTTGTTTTTTAGCGCTGTTTTGGTTGTATTGCAGCATACCGTAAAACAAATAGCGAAGCCTTAATGCAGCGCTCCATGTGGGATAATAAACTAACAAAGGCGGCAATAATTATTTTTTTGCTGAGTTTAGCCTTAGCGCTTTTTACTTCCAATTGGTTGTTTGTCGGCATTCCTTTTTTATTTTTATTTTGCTTTATTTTAGTGCTCAATTGGAAGCTCGCCTATTGGATGCTGTTAGCATCTGTTCCTGTTTCCATTACCTTCTATTTTTTTAACGATTCACTATCTACATCGCTTCCTGATGAGCCCATTATGTGGATTATGTTATTGGTAGGGGTTTTTATTATAGCACATCAACCACAGCGCATCAAAAAAGAGTGGTTATCTCATCCACTAATTATTATTATAGGCTTACAATTTGTTTGGATGCTTATTGCCATTAGCTTTTCTAGCAACGTGCTACTATCTGTAAAATTCGGATTGGCTAAAGTTTGGTTTCTAAGCTCCTTTTTAGTTTTCCCTTATTTAGTATTTAAAGAAAAGAAAGATTTTAAA
>CAIWHF010000156.1 GCA_903912405.1 uncultured Bacteroidota bacterium
CAATGTTCTTTCGCTATTTCTAATTGTAGCAGGGCGTCTTCAAAAAGTTTGCTTGTATATAAGCCTTTAATGAGGGCAATCCATGTAGTCTTAATATTTGGTTTTATTCGAACGGCATTAAGGTAGCATATTACGGCTTCATTAGGGATGTTCATATGCATCAAGCAATTCCCAATGGCCATATTATATTGTGCATTGTTCGTATCTAAGTGTAAGGAAACGGCAAAGGCTTTAGCCGCTTTTTCCCATTGATGCTCGCGGGTATAGGTTTCTCCAATTTTGAAAAATATACTAGCATCTTTAGGATTTAATAAAGAGGCTTGTCGGTAATAATAGCGTGCTTTTTGAAATAATTTTTTCTTTTCCCAACAATGGCCAATAGCTTCAAAAATTACGTCTTCCGGTTGTGCTATTTCTATATGTTTTTCTAAAACTTCAATGGCTTTGTCAAACCATTTCAAACGCATAAAGGCATCGGCCATATTACGATATGCAAATTCAAATTTATCATCTATTGCAATGCAATACTCGTAGGCGTCGGCACTTTTTTCATACAGGCGTAGCCCTTGATAGGCTGCACCCAAATTAAACCAAGCAGTAGCATTATACGGATCTTTGTCGCATAACTCGGTATGCAATTCCACACTTTCTTCTAATTGCTTAGTAAAATCTGCCCAGAAACAAATTTTTTGTAAGGCCTCTTCGTTTCTACTGTCTATTTTTACGACTCTTTTTAAGGTAGCAAAAACAGCTTCAAATTCTTCTGCTTCATCATATACATCTGAAAGCTCCATTAAGAGCTCTATTTGATCTTTCTTTCCAAAATGAGCAATATTTTGCTCTAACCAATCGGCTGCCTGTTGGTATTTGAGTTGATTTAAATATATGTCTGCACGTAATAATACAGCACTTACATTTTTTTGATCTAAACGATCTAAATCGTCTAGCACTTGTAAGGCTTGTCCGTAGCGTTGTAATTGTGCTAGTATTTCTGCTTTGAATTGTAAGATTGCACTAGAATATGGAAAGAAACCTAATGCTATTTCACACGCTTCTAAGCCTTCCATTTCTTTTGTATTAAAAACAAAATAGTCAATAATTTCTTCGAAGTCGTCTTCATCGAGCGAAATCCTTGATTGGCCATTTTTAATAGCCATATAGTCTTGGAGTAATTGCTCTAAGCTTTTCCCTTCACCTTCTATAAAATCGTCATCATCAAACATGGGCAATCGTTTTAATAAAAATAAATCATAAAATAGGATTTACCTTTTTTAAATTAAAATAGTTATCAACATTTATTCCGTTACAGGCAAGTAAATGGTTTGGGCTGTTTCGTTTTCAATGGTATAGGGTATGCCTCCTTTTACCGTCTGCATAATGCTTGTGTCTATACCGATACCATAAATATAATAATCCCCTTTTGTGAGTTCTGTAAATACAGCTGTTGGAATCCCATTTTGCAAGATAGTTTGTACCGAATCATCATAGTAGGCTGGTGTATTTTTAGTATTGTATTTAATATACACTTTGCTATTGGCAATATTCAATCCATGATGCTGTGGGGTAATAGATAAGGTGGCATGTCCACCTTTGCCTGCAAGGGTTTCTTCTTTTCTACAAGCTAAGATTCCAATGAAGCTTATAAATATTAAAAAATAATGGAGTTTCATAGGCTTATCATTTGGCATAAAGTTAGTGTTTAATTTAATTGTAAAAATGTTAAACTATCATTACCAGGATAAATTACTTGCTTTACTTTCATTCCAATTTCTATCTAAAGCCGAAACGCAATAAACATAGTTTTCGCCATTTATTAGCTCGTCTCTATATTCTTTTTCTTTAGTTATCGCTATAAGATGTTCATTATCTTGAATATTTACCGGTTCGTTTTTCTTAAATCGATATACTGCAAATCGAATTTGTTCTTTTGAAGAATTTGTTTGCTCCCATGCAATAATTTTGCTATGATTTATTGTTTGCGATTTTTTAATGACGGGAATTTCGGGTGCTATAGGATCAAGCCAAGGCATG
>CAIWHF010000157.1 GCA_903912405.1 uncultured Bacteroidota bacterium
AAAAAGAAATGATACACGCAGATGAACTGAAATTAAAATCTGCATTAAGCGATTCTAAATTAGCCAGCTATTTATTACAATTAGAAATGCAAAACATTATAAAATCCTTACCCGGAAAATTGTATTGCATGCGCTAGAATTGCTTTCCATTGATATAGACCTTATCCATTAAATTGGATCCAAAACTATAAGGTATAAGATTAAAAGAGGGTAATGTTTTGCTTATTATAAAATTGGCTTTCTTTCCTCTGGTAATACTACCTACTTCATGTTGCAATTCCATTGCCGCAGCTCCATTATAGGTTACCGCATTAAAAGCTTCATTAGGCGTCATCTTTAATTGTGTGCAAGCCAAGCTCAATAGAAAAGGAATATTGCCAGAAGGGCAAGATCCTGGATTATAATCAGACGCCAAACATACCGGCAAATTAGCATCAATCATTTTGCGCGCAGGCTGATAAGAAATACCTAGAAAGAATGCAGCAGCTGGCAACAAGGTAGGAATAGTAGTGCTGTTTTGTAAGCAACTAATTTCTTCATCACCCACACATTCTAAATGATCTACACTAATTGCATGATGCTGAACTCCAATTTGTACACCACCAGAATTGTACAATTGATTAGCATGTATTTTTGGTTTTAAATGATACTTTGCAGCAGCATTAAGCAATCGATCTGTATCTGCTACAGAAAAAAATCCTTTTTCACAAAACACATCCATATAATCGGCTAAGCCTTCAGCAGCAATAGCTGGCAGCATTTCCTTTATGATCAACTGAATGTATCCTTCCTTATTTTCTTTATAGGCTAAAGGGTAGGCATGCGCCCCAAGAAAAGTGGCTTTTATAGGCAGGGAATAGGTTTCTTTTAATTGCTTAATAACACGTAATATTTTTAATTCCGCTTCTAAGCTCAAACCATAACCACTTTTAATTTCAATAGCACCTGTTCCCAATCGAATCAGTTCCTCCAATCGTTGGCAAGCATCTTCAAACAACTGAGCAGAACTGATGGTCGTTAAATGTTTTGCAGAATTTAATATACCGCCACCATTGGCTGCAATTTGCTCATAAGTCAAGCCGTTTATTCTATCTACAAATTCCTCTTCTCTTGTTTTGGGAAAAACTAAATGCGTATGCGAATCGCACCAAGTTGGAATGATTAGTTTGCCCGCAACATTGATTTCCTGGTCATAATTACCACTTGGAAAATTTTCCATAGATCCAAAATCTACTATTCGATCATCTTCAATAAGCATCCAAGCTTGCTCTAGTTGCTTAACGGTATCTAAATCATGTCCTTTGATGGCAGATAGGAAATCGTTTTGGATACCAAATAGAGATTGGATATGGGTAAAAATAGTTTGCATACTCAAAAATAAAAAAAACGCTCGAATGAGCGTTTTTTATTTTATAATTTGATGGAGATTAACCTAAATAAACTTTTAAGGCATTGCTATATCTAGTTTTCTGTAAACGTTTGATAGCACGTTCTTTAATTTGACGAATACGCTCTTTGGTGAGATCATATTTTTCACCAATTTCTTCTATAGACGGACCAGCATCGCCATCCAATCCAAAATAAGCAGCTAAAATTTCAGCTTCTCTCGGACTTAATGATTTTAAAATACGTTTGATTTCTGCTCTTAAAGAATCTTTCATTACATCATCATCGGTATCGCTTGAGCCTGCTAATAAATCGCCCATAGCAACATCTTCCGCTTCGTGCACAGGAGCATCTAAAGAGGTATGACGAGAATTGCTGGTGAAGATATTAGTTACTTCTGTTTCACTCATTTCAAGAATCACCGCTAGCTCTTCTGTAGAAGGTTCACGTTCGTGCTCTTGCTCAAAAGCGATAAATGCTTTATTCGCTTTATTGTAGGTGCCAATTTTATTTTGAGGTAAACGTACTAATCTACCTTGTTCTGCCAATGCTTGCAAAATAGATTGACGAATCCACCAAACGGCATAAGAAATGAACTTAAAACCTTTAGTTTCATCAAAGCGTTGAGCTGCTTTAATTAAACCTAAATTGCCTTCATTGATTAAATCACTTAAAGACAAGCCTTGGTGTTGGTATTGTTTTGCTACCGAAACAACAAAACGTAAATTGGATTGAACTAGTTTATCGAGCGCGCGCTGATCACCCATGTGTATTTTCAAGGCAAGGGTAGTCTCTTCCTCAGGTGTAATCATGGAGATTTTACTGATTTCTTGAAGATATTTTTCTACCGCCTGAGAGTCCCTATTGGTAATCTGGGTGGCAATCTTTAGCTGCCTCATGAGTAATTAATTTTAATAATTAGTAAAAATAATACGCAAATAATGAATTTTCAAAGAAATGATGTTAAAGTTTATATATCATTTCGTACAATTTTCAAAATTTTTTTTGCTTTAGTATATAAGACACTTTAAATTATCAAAAGGTTTGTTATTATATATCATTGAATACAAATTATTTATGTTAAATATTAGCATCTCCATATAAGGTTAAAATATATAAACAAATGATTTAATTAATTGTTATACAGGAGCATTTTATTACTTTTGTAAACCAAATAACATAATCCATGCAAAAAGACCAATATCAACACCCCGATTATTACTTATTAGACGAGTTACTAACTGATGAGCACAAGTTAATCAGGGATACGGTAAGAGCATATGTTAAAAAAGAAATTACTCCAATAATAGAAGAACATGCTCAAAATGCTACTTTCCCTAAGCAAATCTTAAAGGGTTTGGGCGAATTAGGCTGTTTTGGCCCCTTCGTGCCTCAAGAATATGGTGGTGCTGGCTTAGATTATATCAGCTACGGGATCATGATGCAAGAATTGGAAAGAGGCGATTCTGGAGTGCGATCTACGGCATCCGTGCAAGGATCATTGGTCATGTTTCCAATTTTAACGTACGGTAGTGAAGAACAAAAAATGAAATATTTACCCAAATTAGCTTCTGGCGAAATGATGGGTTGCTTTGGACTAACGGAACCTAATCATGGTTCAAACCCAGCAGGAATGACTACATCTTTTGTAGATGCAGGCGACCATGTGCTATTGAATGGTGCAAAAATGTGGATTTCGAATGCACCTTTTGCAGATATAGCCGTAGTATGGGCTAAGAATGAAGAAGGACGAATTCAAGGTTTGATTGTAGAGCGCGGCATGGAAGGCTTTACCACTCCAGAAACCCATGGCAAATGGAGCTTAAGAGCATCTGCTACGGGTGAGTTAGTTTTTGATAATGTAAAAGTGCCTAAAGAAAATATTTTACCTAATGTTATTGGATTGAAAGGTCCTTTAGGCTGTTTGTCGAGTGCTCGTTTTGGTATCGCTTGGGGCGCATTAGGTTGCGCAATGGATTGCTATGATACCGCATTGCGTTATAGCCAACAACGTATTCAGTTCGACAAACCGATTGGCGCATTCCAATTAACTCAAAAGAAATTGGCTGAAATGATCACTGAAATCACTAAAGGTCAATTAATGGTTTGGAGATTGGGAGTATTGAGAAACGAACATAGAGCTACACCAGAACAAATATCTATGGCTAAACGAAATTCTTGTGAAACAGCGATAACAATAGCTCGAGAAGCTCGTCAAATATTAGGCGGCATGGGTATTACTGGCGAGTTCAGTATCATGCGCCACATGATGAATTTAGAATCTGTTATTACTTACGAAGGAACGCATGATATTCATTTGCTCATTACAGGGCAGAGCGTAACTGGTTTTAACGCTTTTAAATAAATTAAAAAGTCTCGCCTTTAGCGAGACTTTTTTTTAGAATAAATGACGGGCATTATCTTCCTCATCTGCATTGATCATGCACTGGATTTTGAGTTCATTATTTTTAATGCGTCTTAAAATTAATTCGTAATGACAATGATATAATTCTTTATGATCGGCATTATAAAACGCTAATTTAATTTTTAAAAAAGCTAATTGACCATTGATAGCATGTTTTTGAAGCGGAAATATAGCAACAGAAGTAATATTATTTTTCTTGTAAAACTGCATACCTCCTTGCAATACCGCTTCTAGATTACTACTATCGGTATATACATGACAAGCATCTTTATGAACAACCTGCAAGGGAAATGTAAATTGGTTGATTATATTTTTGACATGAAAACTATTGAAAGCATGTTGGTATTGATCAATAAAATCATAAAATGATTGGGTATAGAATAAAGGAGCCGACATATAACGTACTAAACTGAATATAAAATAATTAGCAAAGTTACTGGATTAGGATAAGTATAAAGCAGAATATTAGCTGAATATTTATTATTTTTACTAAATAACTAAGGAATTTTGAAGACACTCTTTACACACGAACAATTAACAATCACTATTCAGCGCTTAGCACATCAATTAGTTGAACAAATTGAAGCATTTGAAGATGTAGTAATTATTGGTATTCAGCCAAGAGGTATTCATTTATCAGATAGGGTAGTAAAAGCAATTCAAGCAATTGTTCCCTGTCAAAAAATTCAGTATGGCCAATTAGATACTACTTTTTATAGAGATGATGTACATCAAAATAATAGCATACATATCCCATCTGCTACAAGTATTGATTATAATCTAGAAGGTAAACAAATCATACTTATAGATGATGTATTACATACAGGCAGAACAATTAGGGCTGCTATGGATGCGTTGATAGATTTTGGACGCCCCAAACATGTATCCTTGATGGTATTGATTGATAGAAGATTTAGTAGAGAATTGCCAATACAGCCCGATTTTGTAGGACAATCGGTGGATACTATGTATTCTCAAAAGGTAAAAGTGCAATGGGATGAGCATAACCAAGATCATAAAGTATTGCTATTAGATTAATTTTTTTGACTATTTTATATTAACTTTGCTTTTTAATGTCACTATCTGTAAAACACTTACTAGGAATTAAAGATCTTGCAAAAGAAGATATTCAAACTATTTTTTCTACTGCCGACAATTTTAAACAAGTTTTACAACGCCCCATAAAGAAAGTTCCCAGTCTACGCGACACCACTGTTGCCAATATTTTTTTTGAAAATTCCACCCGTACTAGAATTTCCTTCGAATTAGCTGAAAAAAGATTAAGTGCCGATTCGGTCAATTTTTCTGCTGCAGGCTCTTCAGTATCCAAAGGAGAAACCTTGATAGATACGGTAAACAATATCTTATCTATGAAAGTAGATATGGTGGTAATGCGACATAGTGCAAGTGGAGCTCCACATTTCTTATCACAACACATTGATGCAAGTATTATAAACGCTGGTGATGGTACCAATGAGCACCCTACACAAGCTTTACTTGATGCCTTTTCAATGCGAGAAAAACTTGGCGATCTAAAAGGCAAAAAGATTGCTATTATTGGTGATATTTTGCATTCTAGAGTAGCCCTAAGCAATATCTATTGCTTACAAAAATTAGGTGCAGAAGTTTTAGTTGCTGGTCCGCCCACACTCATTCCTAAGCACATAGAAGCCTTAGGCGTTGCTTATACCTATGATGTAAAAAAAGCATTAGCTTGGTGTGAAGTAGCCAATGTATTACGCATTCAATTAGAGCGACAAAACAAGCCTTTATTTTCATCACTGAGAGAATACGCTCTTTATTATGGCATTAATAAAGATATGTTAGATAGTATCCAAAGAGATATACTCATTATGCATCCTGGCCCAATAAATAGAGGCGTAGAATTAAGTTCCGATGCTGCAGATAGCAAGCAATCTATCATACTTAATCAGGTAGAGAATGGCGTTGCCATAAGAATGGCTGCTATTTATTTACTTTCCGGGAAGGCAATCATAGAATAAATATTTTAAAAAAAAGTTTAATAGCTCCTTTTTAAAAACTATTTTTGTAATCCATAAAAAACAGAGATTATGTCATCTACTTGGTTTAAAAGAATTAAGAAGAATATTTTAACGAGTACAAAAGAAAAGTTGGAAGTACCCGACGGTCTTTGGCATAAATGCCCATCATGTAAAACAACTACTACACAAATGGAATTAGCAAACAATTTATATGTTTGCCAAAAATGTAATTATCATAATAGAATAAATGCTGTTGAATATTTTAGCATACTATTCGACAATAATGAATACCAAGAGCTATTTGAGGAAATTGTACCAAAGGATAAATTAGGCTTCGTAGATTTAAAACCCTATGCTTCTAGGATTGTAGATGCACAAAAATCTACGGGTTTAAGAGATGCTATGACGGTGGGGGTGGGCGATATCAATGGCAGACCCATGGTTATTGCTTGTATGAATTTTAATTTCATTGGTGGTTCGATGGGATCGGTAGTTGGTGAGAAAATTAGCAGAGGTATTGATTATGCAATTGCAAAGGGTTTTCCTTTTATGATTATTTCTAAATCGGGTGGAGCACGTATGATGGAGAGTGCCTTTTCATTAATGCAAATGGCAAAAACGTCTGCTAAATTAACCCAGTTAGCAAAAGCAAAATTACCATATATATCCTTCATGACCGACCCTACCACAGGGGGTGTTACGGCATCCTATGCTATGCTTGGCGATATTAATATTGCTGAACCCAATGCCTTGATTGGTTTTGCTGGACCACGCGTTATTAAAGAAACCATTAAAAAAGACTTACCTGAAGGCTTTCAAAAAAGCGAATTTTTATTAGAACACGGATTTCTTGATTTTATCGTAGAAAGACAACAATTAAAAGAAAAACTAACCCATTGTATAGATTGGTTTGTTTCCAAATAATTTATAAAAGCCATTCTTAAGAATGGCTTTATTAATACGCATCTATTGACACCAAAAATTTACATAAAAAACAAACCAGCTACTTTCGAATTTGCTATTGAAGACAAATTGGTTGCAGGCATGGTTTTAACTGGTTCAGAAATAAAATCAATACGAGAAAGTAGAGTAAGTTTCAATGATAGCTATTGTTTATTTAATGATGGCGAACTTTTTGTAAAGAGTTTATATATTTCTGAATATAAGCATGCTGGTTATGCACAGCATAATCCAACTAGAGAGCGTAAGTTATTGCTAAATAAAAAGGAACTTAAAAAGTGGTTTGCTAAAATTAAAGAGAAAGGATTGACCATAGTGCCTTTAGCTATATTTGTAAATGACAAGGGATTTGCAAAAATAGAAATTGGCTTAGGTAGAGGTAAAAAGCTTCACGATAAAAGAGAAACTATCAAAAACAGAGATTTAGATAGAGATCTTAAGCGATTTATTTAATAGGCTACTATTTCTTGTATTTTGCTATGTGAAAACCAAGACTTCCTATAAATTGAATACTTCCAAAGGCCTGTTTAATTTCTCCACCATGGTTAATTTTCAATCCTGAGTAGCGAGCATAATCTAGTTTAGTAGCAAATTCTAAAAATACTCTATCCAAATAGATTAATTTAATAGTGCCTTCAGTGCCTACATTCCATCCACCCACTTGAAAATGAGGAACATTAGCCTCTCCAAATAATTTATTTTCAACATGGGGCACTAAAGGACCAATGCCTGCTTTGACTAAAGCATCTAACTGTAAAGTTCCTGATTTGTTCTTCTTAAGATGCCAGTGTTTCACAAAGTTGAACAATAGAAAATTTGCTCCGTTATTCAAATAGTAAAAGAAACCTCCCGTATCTGTAAAATTTATTTGCTGATCGATAGGTAATCCATTTCGAATGCCTCTTACATGCACCAGCTGTGGATCTTGAACAATGAATTTGGTATGATCGAAATTAAGTTCAATTCCATAGCCTTTTTCTTCATTGAAGACATACCCTAATCGCCAATTATATTGCGGAATGGTTAGTTCTTTTGAAAACAGCTTATCATCCCAACCTTTATTGTCATGCCCACTTACATTAAGCAATTGGTAGTATGTGCCCACTTTAGATTGATCAACGGTAATGGTACTTTTTGTATACCATTCGGTATTGTACCCCCAAGAAAAATAGAAAGTCCCTTTTTTTGTTTTTGCAACACTTACATTAACTGTTATTAATAAAAACAGTAATAAAGAAAATAGACTAGAGAATTTCATTAATTAATTTTTTCAGTAAACACAATTTGATGTTTTGCCAATTCCTTTAAAACAGGTTTATAAATTTGCTGCATTGTAGGAATTAAAACACCTGAAGGTAAGGAGCTTATTTGTTTTGTCAAAATTAGTTTTGTAAGAATAGCCATAGGCAAACCAACAGTTTTGGACATAGCAGAAAAGTGTTTATTTTCTCCGTAAACTACCAATGTAATAGTTACAGAATGGGTTTTATGTTTGTGCTTATAAGCTATATCATGCTGCATGATAACCATATCTTGATCATTTTCATTCATATCCCATTTTTTGAGCAATATTTTGAATAAAAAGTCAGCAGCAGTTGTTTTTTCGATATCGATAAAATCAACCTCTGAAAACAAATCTAAATAATGAAGCATCTTCATTAACTCACTATTTAAAGAAATGCCTAATAATTGAGCAACATATTCCGCTATAGAAATACTGGTATCCGTGTAATTCGCTATCATTTTCATCAATGATGCATTACTTATTCCTTTACAACGATATTCAATAACACTATCCGTTAATCCTAATTTAATAAGTGCGTGCCATCCCATACAAAACTCCTTATTTCTAATGGTAGCTCTCATAAATGTTTCCACACCTTGCACTTGGTAAATATCAATATAATCTAACGAATCTCTATTAGGGTAATAGACAAAATCGCCTAACTGATCAATAGACAAAGATGCTGCTTGTTTAAAAATATCAGTATATTGTACATGAATTTCGTTGCCATTTTCCAAATAGATAGCACCCGACTTACCAGCATTGATGATATTAATAGGATTCCATGTAAATTTATAATGCCAAGGATTATTATCAGAAACAGGGGCTATCAAACCACCACAATATGATTTAAACGATACAATATCAGATGCGACTCTATTGATATCGTGAATGAGCATACTTGCAGACATATGATCAATTCCAGGATCTAAGCCCATTTCACACATAAACATTAAACCAGCTTCTTTTGCAGCTGCATTCAATTCTTTTAATTCTGGAGAGATATAAGAAGAAGTAATTAAGTGCTTGCCAAATTGCAAACAATCTTTAGCTAGTAATATATGTAAATGGGGCGGCATGAGCGACACTACAATATCAGCTTGCTTTACCAATGCCTGACGGTCTTTTGTAGCTGTAATATCTAATACTATTCCGAGTGCATTAGGATGATTCCCCACTTTTTCAGTTAACATTTTTGCGTCTCCATCAGCCACTGTTATAAACCAGTTTTGCTGAATCGATTCTTTCAAAAAATAATCTATTAAATGATTAGCTGATTTACCAGCACCGGCAATTAAAATCTGAATCAATATGAAAAATTTTAAAAATGAGTTACAAAGATATTAAACTTCATGGTTGAAATTAAAAGAGAGCGGTATTTCAATAATAAAAATTAAAAACTAATATTCATTTCCTTCTTATAAAAGCGCTTATAAATGCAATTATATATGTAACTTTACAAAAAAATATATCGAATATGAATTTTACAGATGTTATACCTGGCATTGGATTGGGTAATTTAAAATTTGGATCTTCCAGAGAATTAGTACAAAAAGAAATTGGCAATCCAACAGAAATTGAAAAATATGCGC
>CAIWHF010000158.1 GCA_903912405.1 uncultured Bacteroidota bacterium
AAAAGAACTAAAAAGCAAAGAATTAAAAAATATTTTAGAACCTTATGTGTAGTTAAATTATTAATTAAATAGTTGGTTAAATTCATTGCCAATGCAACGCCTCCTGAAATTAGACACATAATAACAAGACCTGCAAAATTTAAAATGCTTACATTTTTTATATTACTAATCTCAAATGATATAGCGGCATCCATTATCAAACTATGGGTAATAAAAATAGCTTGATAAAAAATATAAACAGAAAAGGCAATTATAAACAACAAATAAATTTTCCTTAAACTTTCATTTTTCAAATGCTTAAATGCAAGGGGATAATCGGTATACTTATATACATAAGATACAACCCACATAAATCCTAAAGCGCTAAAAAAAATATCGCCTAAAGAAGCTAGCAGAAAATTTTTGTGATAAATTGCTGGGGAGAAAAAATCGAGTTCTCTAGCGTTAAAAGGTATGCCAAAAACATATAATAAGATTCTAAAAAAAGAAATAATGAAAACAGAAAATAAAAACCCTTTCCATTGATTTCGTTTCCTTGAAAGATTTATATTAGAAATATTAATACTCGCATAAACAAAAAAGACACCAATAATTACAAGTATAATATCTAAGTAGTTGGGCGCCATGTTTTTAATATCCTTAGTATGTAAAGAAACAAAAGCAACAGTATTACTAGCATTATCTTTTAACTCAAATCCATCCTTTAATTGCTTTGAGCTGAGTATAGTGTTTACGGGGATATTTTTATTTGCAATAAAATGCGTTTTTAAATACTCATTTTCTACAGGATAAGACAAAAACAAGGGTAATAGAAATATTATTTTATTATGTCTATCTAAATGTTTTGCCTTTATTAAATATTTTGAATTGTTAAGCGTAATTAGTTGAAATCTATCTTCTAAAGTAGGTTGATACTGTGGTAAAACGACATTCGTATTCCAATCTATTAATTGATCTTCTCGATATAAAAAAAAATATACATCCTTAGGTAATTGCTTAGAAAAATCACCTGAATACCCCCTGATGATAGCATTATCTATTTGCCTTGTTTTATTATATACATCTTCCTGCAGAGCTTTTTGCAACTGCAATGAATTTGTATTTTGGTAATTATTCCAATAAAAACGGACAAAAATAAAAACCCAAAACAAAAGGGTAAATATAATTAAGGAATGAACATGGTTCTTCTTTAGCATAGTGTTAATCCGTTTTATTACAACAATAAACTATCGTTTACTTTTAACCAAATTCCATAGCGCGTCCATTTCCTCTAAATTCATATCTAAAAGAGAACTGCCTCTTTGACTCGCTATCTCTTCCATTTTACTAAAACGATCTATAAATTTACGATTTGTTCTTTCTAATGCTAACTCTGGATCTACATTTAAAAATCTTGCTAAATTTACTATAGAAAATAGTACATCCCCAAATTCCTCTTCTATATGCGTTTGATCGCCATCATCCATAGCCTCTTGCAATTCTGCTAACTCTTCCGTTACTTTTGCTTGCACCTGAGCAGTAGTATCCCACTCAAATCCTACCTGCTTAGATTTATCTTGAATGCGCAATGCTTTAATTAATGCAGGCAGAGCATCAGGCACACCAGATAAAACAGATTTTCTTCTTTCTTTTTGTTTTAATTTTTCCCAATTTTGTTTTACCTCTTGTTCATCTTCAACTTTGGTGTTGCTGTAAATATGTGGATGACGATACACTAGTTTATTACAAACTGCTTCAATTACATCACCAAAATTAAACTGATTTTCTTCAGCAGCAATTTTACTATAAAATACCAAATGTAACAGTACATCTCCCAACTCTTCTTTCAAACCATCCCAATCTTTTTTTACAATGGCATCACATAGTTCATAAGTTTCTTCTATGGTTAAAGGGCGTAATGTTTCTATTGTTTGTTTTTGATCCCAAGGGCATTGCGCTCTCAGTTCTTCCATTATTTGAAGAAGGCGATCTATAGATTTATTATACATCATTTCGAATTCCCCCATTTAAATGTATCTATTGAAATTCCGGCCAACTGTAATACTCTATCTACAACTGTTGCGGCCAAATCATCTATCGATTTAGGAATGCTGTAGAAAGATGGACTTGCTGGACAAATAATAGCCCCAGCTTCTGTAACTGCCGTCATATTTTTTAGATGAACTAGATTATAAGGCGCTTCTCTAACAACACAAATTAATTGCTTTCTTTCTTTTAACATCACATCCGCTGCACGGGTTATTAAGTCATTACTCATGCCACTAGCTATCCTTCCCAAAGTACCCATACTACATGGACAAATAATGAAGGCATCAAACCCGGCGCTGCCAGATGCAAAAGGTGCCATAAAATCATGGTTGTCATACGTTGTAAAAGCATAATCATGCATAGGAGCCCCTTGCAATTCTAAATCCCAAACCATAGGTGCATTGCTAGACCATACCAATTGAATAGTATGCTCAGCTTTTGGCAATAGGCTTAGTTTTTCTAGTAAAACCTTCGCATAAATTGCCCCACTAGCACCTGTTATACCAACAGCTATTTTCATAAGATGATTTTAAAAATGGAAATCTTTGCTATTATTACAAAGTTAAATTGAATAGCTTTATAATTAAGATTGCTATTGCGATCATTGCGATTATCTAGAGCTATTTTTGCCAA
>CAIWHF010000159.1 GCA_903912405.1 uncultured Bacteroidota bacterium
TTATTATAAATCGGAAGATTATATCTCACATACAAATAGTTCTAAGGGCGTTTTAAATAAGACTTATCAGTTTATACGTAACAGAGCTATAAAGTCAAAAATGAAATTGGTTGAATCATTTTCACCCGTTCAGAAAACTATTTTAGACTATGGATGTGGTACTGGAGAATTTCTTTCTTATGCTAAAAAAAGCGGCTGGACAAGCGCTGGACTAGAGTTAGATGATGACGCAAGAAAGCTTGCTAAGGAAAATCATCAATTAAATGTTGATCATCCAAGAGCACTAAGCGGCCTGCCTTCTGGTCAGTTTGCCGCCATTACTTTGTGGCACGTTTTAGAACATGTACATACTTTAGATGATACCGTTGAGCAACTTAAAAGATGTTTAATTGCTGATGGTGTATTAATTATTGCTGTGCCCAATCATCAATCTCACGACGCAGATGTTTTTAATCATCATTGGGCAGCATATGATGTTCCACGACACATTTATCACTTTAATAAAGCCAGTATGGTAACCCTTATGGAACGACACGGAATGAGATTAGTAGCAACTAAGGGAATGTTTTTCGATCCGTTTTACATATCTTTATTAAGCACAAAGTATCAAAATGGATACGTTAATCCAATAAAAGCCTTTTATGTTGGACTTAAAACGAACAGCTTGGGTAAATTAAATATCGAAAAGCATTCAAGCATAATTTACATCTTTAAAAAGAATAGCTAAGCATAATTTATATTATAAAGGAAGTAATTAACTTTTTTACTTCTCCCCGCATTTTACCAATATCTTTGTATAATTAATATTAACCCAACATCACTATGAATAAATTAGGTTTATTATCAATTCTGCTTCTTGCATCAATTAGCGTTAATGCACAAATTACGCTAACACAAAATGATCTTCCCGTAGTTGGATCTGCTTATATTTTAGGCACGGATACTTTGTATTCTTCAACAATAACTGCAGGAGGCCCAAATCAAAACTGGGATTATTCCAACTTGATAAATGGAGGCCAAGATTCATTAGCTTTTTTAGCCACTTCCGCATCTCCTTATGCAAGCAGTTTTCCTTTAGCAAATATGGCAGCGCATAGTCAGGTTGATAGCTTATGGACATTCTTTATTAATACCCCAACTGGATTTTATGTAAACGGAGCATTTGCTTATGGGTCGAGTGGAGCTGGTGGTGTAAGTAATGTTCCATTAATTTATAATCCATCGCAATTATTCGAGCCCGCACCTTTTACGTATGGAAACACTCGTAACGATGTTTCACGTATTAAAATTGACCTAGATACATTGGGTCAACATATCCGATTTATTCATAGAACAGTTTCTGTTTTTAATGCAGACGGATATGGATCATTAATTCTTCCAAATGCAACGTATGCAAATACAATGCGAATTAAAACAATAGCTACGGTTTATGATTCTGTTTTTGTGGATGCATTGGGCATAGGATTTTATACTTTAATAAATTCAACTGTTTCCCAGTCTTCTAATTATCGTTGGTTCCGTAACGGACAGCCCGCGTATTTATTGGGGCTCGATGGAGATAGTTTAGGAATAGCAATCAATTATTCGGAATACTTGTTAAATAACTCATCAACAGGAATTGCTCAACCAACAGCCACCATAATGTCGGTTTTGGTTTATCCAAATCCTGCAATAGGACAAGTTAATTTTGTTTTTCCTGAAATGATAAAA
>CAIWHF010000160.1 GCA_903912405.1 uncultured Bacteroidota bacterium
AATATCCCCAAAGCCTTGATCAAAAATGAGTTCGGCTGCTGTTCGCGAATCCATGCAACTCACAATAGCCGCAAAGGGACGCTGATTATCTTTAAGTTCATTTAAAACTTCTAGATGATCTCTATCCTTTTTTAAATTATTTAGAAATCTAAAATTTCCTTCTTTCAATAATTGTAAACTATGTACTGGCATACGCTAAGGTATTAATTTTTTAATTGCTGAATTAATTTATGATGATTGCCGGAAAATCGCTTAGGCAATTCATCAAGATACGCTAAGGAACTTAATAATTCCGTTTCACTAGCTGTTTCTTTTAATTTATATCGATTGCTAAAACCAATCATTGCAACTTGTATATGGCGCTCTGCTGCTTTTATTTCCTGAAATTCTCTTATTAATTCTATTACATCATAATCGATATATTCATTCAAACGAGCATCGAGCATCAAAAAGCTATTATTCGGCAAAAGCTCCAGCGCTTCTTTAATGCTTGCTTTGTTTAAAAAAGAAACCACCTGAGCCAATTCTATTTTTATAATTTGTGTAGTGCTATAAACGCTGCGTTGAAAATAAAAGGGTGCATGCATATTACGCTTTAAGATATAAAAAACACTCACCAGCAAACCAATGCAAACCCCTTTCAGTAAATCGGTGGCTACTACAGCTATGATGGTTACTATAAAGGGAACAAACTGACTCAGTCCGCCCTCTTTATAGATTTGTTTAAACTTAGCAGGTTTGCATAATTTATATCCCGTAGCTATTAAGATAGCTGCCAATGCAGCTTTAGGTATCCAATTTAAATATTGCGGTATAGCCAATACGCAAATCAATAATAAAACCCCATGCAAAATTGCAGACATTTTACTTTTAGCCCCGGCATTCAAATTCGCAGAGGAGCGCACAATCACCGAGGTTATCGGCATACCGCCTATCAATCCGTTTATGATATTACCTATTCCTTGTGCACGCAACTCTACATCGGTAGGGGTTACTTTTTTATGCGGATCCAATTTATCGATAGCTTCTATACTCAAGAGGGTTTCTATAGACGCTACAATAGCTATTTCTAAACCTATTATCCAAACCTCTGGCATAGCAAAGCCTTTTAGATTAGGAAATACAAACTGCTCACCAAATTCGGCAATAGATTTAGCAATAGGGATAAGAACAAAATGGGCTTGTTCTAATTCTAGATGAGGATAAAAATATTTGTAGAGCAATACGCCCAATACCGATACCAAAACAACGATTAATCCGCTGGGTAGCTTATTGATTTTTTTGGCATACCTACTTTGCCAAAAAAATATAACCACTAAACCCAAAAGGGTAATGAGCAATACGCCATAATGGATATGATGAAAAGCCTCATTCAAAAAACTAAAGGAGATGCCATCTTCGGCATCTAAAAGCTCCGACCATTTTTGTTTGTGAAAACCAAACGCTTCTGGCAATTGTTTTAATATAATAGTAATACCTATAGCTGCCAGCATACCTTCTATAACACTCGTAGGGATATAATCGGCTATAAAACCCGCTTTCAAAATACCTAGCACCAATTGTATACAACCTGCAATCAGCACAGCGCATAAAAACAATTCGTAGGATTGCAATTGCATTACGGCAGCCAAAACAATGGCCGTAAGGCCCGCAGCCGGACCCGATACACTCAAGGACGATTTACTCCAGGCCCCCACTACAATACCACCAATAACGCCCGCTATAACGCCAGAAAAAATAGGCGCACCCGAGGCTTGAGCTATACCTAAACAAAGCGGCAAGGCCACTAAAAAAACAACTATACTCGATGCAAAATTAACTTGCACAGATTTTACAAATCTTGAAAACATGATAAAGTATTAAATAAAAAACAATAAATAAAACGTGTTTATTTATCCCTTATTCGGAGGAGGCGTTTGCACTTCTATGACGTACGACTGCCAATAAGAAGATTTAATGTAATGTAAAAAGCCGAGATGTTTACTTGGCAAGGTAGTATAATGAAAAATTACGGAGGTATAATTTGAAGCTGCAATTAATACTTCTTCTAGAAAATCAGGCCATCCATCTTCTTCATCTTGTTGTTGCTCATCATCTATGTCTTGCGAAAGCGTATATGTAACATGAGTATTTAGCAATTGACATTGCAAGACTTGCTTGTAGACCATTGCCACAAGAAAAAAGAGCGTAATATATTTAGCAAACTGTAGCATTTCTTCAAAAATAGTAAAAAACCAGCTCGTTTATTTTACCTAAGTGTTAATTTAAAATAAAAAGCCTTCTTTTTAAAGAAGGCTTTTTTGTGATCCCGTTGGGACTCGAACCCAAGACCCCATCATTAAAAGTGATGTGCTCTACCAACTGAGCTACGAGATCATCCCACTGTTCAAAACTGAACGGGGTGCAAAGATAATTATTATTATTTTTTAAGCAAAACTTTTTAGAACTTTTTTTATTTTATTTTTTACCCTTAAAACTTGACGATTAGCTTCAAATTAAGCAACCTAGAGGTTAATCGATTGGGTACTGCAAAGGTTTTGCCACTACTCTGATCTTGCACCCATGTGTAAGAAAGCGTGTTTTGAATGCCTAATAAATTAAACACTTCTAAACTTAACCAAGCGGAATTTATTTTTTTGTGTGCCGCTGTAGTCGCTGACTCTAGCGACTTGCGTTTAAATAATTGCGCACTAAACCCAATATCTACTCGCTTATAACTCGGCAAGCGCAAGGTGTCGGAATAACGAATAGCATCGGGCGGACCAAAAGGTAATCCCGTGCCATACATAAAGTTGAGATGCACTTTAACATTTTCGTTATTGGGCAAATAATCTTCGAAATACATACCCAACATCAAACGCTGATCGCTGGGCCTTGGTATAAAGCCTGGACGAACAATTGCCGAATCGGCACCGACAACATTTTTTAGTGTATAAAAATCATCCTTTAAATCTTCGGCTGTTTTCATTAAACCAATACTGATCCAAGAAGTAGCATTTTTTACTAAGTCGCCATAAAAACGCGTTTCTATACCATAGGCATATCCACTTGAATTGTTTTTACCAAAATAACGAATGCGAATATTATCATACTCGTAGGGCACTATATCCCACAACTGCTTATAATAAATTTCATTGGTAATACGCAAAGGTCGTCGGCCCCAGCGTGCATTATAATCATAACCCAATACGGCATGCATCGATTTTTGCGACAACAAAGCGGTATTTAAAATCCCTTCTAAATTGCGCATTTCTCTATACAAAGGCGGCTGTGCATACCAACCCAAGGCTGCGCGCATAACCACATCGCGTTGCCACTTAGGTTTGTACGCCACTTGCATACGAGGCGACACGATGAATTCTTTATTTAAAAAATCGTAGTTGAAACGAACGCCTACCGAAAAGGTTAGATCTAGCGAATCGTTCCACTTAAAATTATTTTGTATAAAACCTTGCACTTTTTCATAGCTCAAATTGGCATTGCTCCGATACGATTTCATCATCGTAAGTTGTGCCGGATTATAAGGCTGCGTGAAACCCGCCGAATCTCTGCGCTCCCACTCGAGCAACTGATCTTGGATAACTATAGATTGTAGATCGGCTCCCCATATCCAAACTTGTTTTTTATGAATGTAGGAGCCGCGATGACCGATACTTTTTTGCTGCACCTGCAAAAAATTGCGCGCATAATTTTGTATCACTCCGGTGCCCAAATAGGTTTTCACTTGACCAAAATTGGCTTTGCCCAAATCGGTTTCTAATTCGCCCAACAAATACTCGCCACTGATATCGTAGCATTCTTTTTCGTTGCTAAAATAAGCACTCGCTAAAAATTTTAAACGCAGATTTTTATTAGGTCGATACGTGGAAGATAAGCCCATGAATTTGGTATCGAACTGATCGAGCTCAGCACCGGTATAAAACATGCGCAACTGATAGGCTTTATTCACTAAACCAAAACTAGAGGTTTGTTCTTCGGGGAGAAAATTAAAACGATTGCGGGCATAATTGCCTAAAAACTCCCATTCCCATTGCTCATTTACTTTGTAATTGAGGAGGGTTTGCACATCGGTAAAAGAAGGATTGTAAACGCCTTTGGTAGGCTGCGCTTGTAGCAAATATTGATTGGTTTTTTGTCGAAGCCCAACTAAATAACTGAGCTTATTGTTTTTGGTGGCACCTTCGAGATGCAAGCTACCGCCCAATAAACTCAGCGAAGCAGAGCCCGCAAATTGCTTGGGTTTTTTGTAAGTAATGTCTAAAACACTCGACATTTTATCGCCATATTTCGATTGAAATCCGCCAACAGAAAATTGCACATGACTCGTGAGATCCGCATTTACAAAACTTAGTCCTTCTTGCTGACCGCTGCGCACTAAGAAAGGACGTGTAATTTCGAAATCATTAACGTACACTAAATTTTCATCGTAATTGCCACCGCGCACATTATATTGCGAAGTGAGCTCATTGGTACTGCCCACCAAGGTTTTAATAATCCCTTCAATACCGCCAATTGTACTGGGATTGATGCCGGCTTTGGAAGCATCAACGATAATAGCACCAGCTTCAAAACGTTGACGGTCGGCCTTTTTAACCACTTCTTTAATTTCGAAAATGCGCTCTTTCAACTGCACTTCTAATATTTTTATTTCGTCTTTTTTTAACTGCAGCGCGTATTGCTGTGCAATAAATCCTGTTTTGCTCAATCGCAAGGCGCCTTTTTTATCGGCTGCAATAGCTAATTGAAAAAAACCTTGCGCATCACTTACAGCCTGCTGCTGCTCAAAACTAATAAGCACATCAGCAACGGCATGTTGCTGCTCATCTTTGATACTACCTTTAATCCATGCTTGCTGCGCATACAAGTTAGTTTGTAGCAGCAGACACAGCAATACTATAAAGGTTGAGCGTAAAAATTTCATGTTAGTTATTAAACGAGAAAAGGGCAAACTTATTATAGCTGTTTCAAAGCTGCAATAGCCGCTACTGGATCGGCAGCCGAAAACACCGTATTGCCCGCCACTAATACATCGGCACCTGCTGCAATGATGGAGGCTGCATTTTCTAGCGTCACGCCACCATCAATTTCAATGAGCGCTTTACTGCCCGATGCCAAAATCATTTGCTTCAAGGCTTTGATTTTATCGATGGTTTGTGGAATGAATTTTTGTCCGCCAAAACCAGGGTTCACACTCATCAAACAAAATACATCTACCTCTTGCACAATCGTCTCTAACTGATTGATTGCGGTATGCGGGTTCACCGCTACGCCAGCTTTCATACCCAGTGCTTTAATATGTTGTAAGGTTCTGTGCAAATGGATACTTGCTTCGATATGCACACTCAATACATCAGCCCCCGCTTTATGAAATGCTTCTACATAGTTTTCGGGTTGCTCGATCATGAGATGCACATCGCAAACTTTTTTAGTGGCGCGTTTCATCGCTTGAATAACGGGTATACCAAAAGAAATATTGGGTACAAAACGACCATCCATAACATCTAAATGAAACCAATCGGCTTCACTATTATTAATCATGTCGATATCTTTTTCTAAATGCAAAAAATTTGCAGAAAGCATGCTGGGTGCGATGAGTGCCATACGTTTATTTTTTTATAAAAGGTTGAATACGTTGAATTGCTTCTTTTGTGTTTTTATTTTTTGCGTCGAAGACTAAAGCTTGTTGATAATCTTCTTGTGCTTCGGCATATTTTTTCATCAGCTCTTTGCACAAGCCTCTATTATAATAAGCTTCTGCATTGGTAGGCTCCACCATTGTGATAATGTCAAATTGTCGACTTGCCTTTTCTAAGGAATCTTCTTGCATTAATAACCAACCTAAATTAAAATAAGCATTGGTATATTGATTGTCTTTATAGATACATTGTTGATAGTATTCCTTCGCTTTTGGAATAGCGCCTTGTGCTTGATAATAATTGGCAATAGCAAATAAGGGAAATACATTGCTCGTATCTATCTTAAAAGAATTTTGAAAGTACTTTAAACATAGATCATTTTTTTGCGCCGCATATAATAATCCCAATTGATCGATAGCCTCGGTATAATTGGGCTGCACTTGCACCGCTGTTTGAAAACTAGAAATAGCATGACTGGTATCTTTGGCATTTTTATAAATAACCCCTTTCAAAAAATAAGCTTCCGGATTGTATACATCTTTTTTGAGCACGATATTTATTTCTGCAAAAGCCTTATTGTATTCTTTTAGGAAGACAAACATTTTAGCAATTTTTAAATGCGCCACCGGATCTTCGGGATCTAGCTGAATGGCTTTTTGCAACCATTGCACCGAACCACTAATATCTTTGTGCTCGAATAATAAATCGCCAATAACGCTAAAATAAATGGCTTTCGTGGAATCTAATTGGCACGCCTGTTTGAAATCTAATAAACCGATAGAATCCACCCCCAAAGCACAGAGCGCTCTGCCACGATCGAAATAAAGCGCAGCCTCATCGGGCGAACGCATAATTTTTTGCGTATACGGCTCAATGCTAGGCTCGTGATAAATAGCCGCATCGGTAAAGGATGTAGCCGATTTATGCTTACAGGATACCACACCAATCCCGGCAAGAAAAAAAACTAAAATCGATTGGGATACCTTCATTATTAATTGCTTGTTTCGTTGTTCATACTTGCATCCATATCGGGCTCGTTGAGCGCTACAGGATGTGATTTTTTTCTTAAACGCATATTCAATAATTCTACCGAAAAAGAAAAGGCCATGCTAAAATAAACATAGTTTTTGAGATGCATACTTTCTGCTGTTGCCGAATCCCATCCTTCTACCAACAAAACAAAACCTACTAACACTAAGAACGAAAGGGCCAACATTTTTAACGTAGGGTGTTTTTCGATAAAAGCTGCAATACGTCCACTGAATAAAAACATCACAAACATAGCAATTACCACGGCTACAATCATAATCTGCACTTGATTGGCAATACCTACTGCGGTAATTACACTATCGAAAGAGAAAACCATGTCTACTAATAATATTTGTAAGATCATATACGCAAAGGCATTTTGTTTAGATGCCGACGGTCCGCCACCATGTTCTTCGCCTTCTAATTTTTGATGAATCTCGCCTACCGTTTTTACTAATAAAAATAAGCCCCCCGCTAACATGATAAGGCCTCGTAAGGTAAATCCTTTATCTAGCACGGGTAGGGAGAATAAAACCGAATTGCCATGTTGTATCAACCAAGTCAAGCTAGACAATAAGGCTATACGAATGACAATACCACCAAACATCCAATAATAACGCGCTTTCTTTTGCTGTGCTTTAGGCATACGACCCATAATAATGGATACAAAAATGACATTATCGATACCCAAAACAATTTCTAATAAAGTAAGGGTCAATAAACTAATAAGGGCACTGAGTGAGAACATCTAATTTTTATTTTGTTGCAAAAGCGCGTTACAAATATTTTTTACAATACCTGGACCTTCATAAATAAAGCCCGTATATACTTGCACCAAAGAGGCGCCAGCATTGAGTTTTTCTAAAGCATCTTCGGCGGTGAAAATACCCCCCACCGCAATCATAGGTATACTACCTTTTGTTTTCTGATGGATATAGCGAATCACTTCGGTAGCGCGTGCCGTAACGGGTTTTCCGCTTAGTCCGCCCGCACCTATTGCTTCAACGCGTTCTTTAGCGGTTTGCAATTGACTACGATCAATGGTGGTATTGGTAGCCACAATACCATCGATCTGCGTTGCCGCCACGATGTCTATAATGTCATCTAATTGCGTATCCGTTAAATCGGGAGCGATTTTTAATAATACCGGCTTTGGATGAGGCATCGATTTGTTAACGACTTGCACTTTGTGCAATAAGGCCATCAAAGGTTCTTTCTCTTGCAACTCGCGGAGACCTGGTGTGTTGGGGCTACTTACATTCACCACAAAATAATCGACAACTGCATGCAAAGCTTTTACATTATACTCGTAATCTTTATAGGCTTCCTCGTTGGGTGTAATTTTATTCTTACCAATATTGCCACCAATAATAATGCGCTCTTTTCGTTTTTGCAGTCTTAATACCGCCGCATCTACACCGCCATTATTGAAACCCATTCTATTAATTAAGGCCTTGTCGGCAGGCAATCTAAACAAGCGAGGTTTGGGATTGCCATCTTGCGCTTTAGGTGTAAGGGTGCCAATTTCTATAAACCCAAAACCTAAGCAGGCCAAGGCATCAATATGTTTGGCATCTTTATCGAAACCTGCAGCCAAGCCCACAGGATTGGGAAAATTAATACCCCAGAGCGTTCTGTGCAAGCTATCAGATTTTTTTTGATACGCTTTTTGTAGTAATTTTCTAATTGGAGTGATCGCATAAGCCCTGTCTAATTGGCGCATGGTCCATACATGAACCGCCTCGGGTGCAAATTGAAATAATATAGTGCGAAGGAGTGCGTACATAGCTTTGCAAAGATACATTGTTGCGTTGAAATCAAATGCATGCAATTAGCAACAATTTGTATTGAGTTTAACAAGTAATCTTTTATTTTTGGTGTGCCGATGCGTTACTCACCTCTTTTTTTCCCCCTATTATTGCTCTGCTTGGCTTACCAAGGCCTAGCGCAACAACGCATCATTCATGGCATGGTGCTAGAGGCTGCGGGCAAACAAGCCCTGGGACAAGTGAGTATTCAGAATATTTATACCAATGAGCTAACTTTGAGCGATAGTATTGGTTTATTTAAAATAAGTGTAGAGCAAGGGCAGCTGATAGAATTTAGAAAAGCGGGCTTTAAGATTGCCCGTATGCGTATACCAAAAGGAGCAATGGCACCTTATTTTAAAATCATCCTCAACAAACAACCCAATGCGCTGCCCGAATATATTCAAAATCAATATAAGGCCGACAGTATTCGCTATCATGAATTATATAAAACAGCCTTAAACTTTCCTAAGTTGAGTCCTTTCGAAGCTATGCAGCATCCGTTTAGCGCTTTAAGTAAGAAGAATAGAATGATTTGGGCTTTTCAAGATGCCTATAGCGAGTTTGAGAAACAGAAGTATATCGATTATATGTTTAACGATAAATTAATTGAGCAAATGACTGGTATCAAAGGCGATAGTTTAGTTTTATACAAACGCAATTATACCCCAAGCTATGATTTCATTAGAAAATCGAGCACTTACGATTTCTTCCTCTACATCAACAAAACGGGCGAGCGCTTTAAGGGTGGTAATATTTATAATTTCGGCATTAACC
>CAIWHF010000161.1 GCA_903912405.1 uncultured Bacteroidota bacterium
ATGCATCCTTGTAGAAGATGTGCTTACGTGCTTTCAACAATTGGCAACCTATCACCGAAAACAATTAACTATTCCTTTCCTAGCCATTACAGGATCTAATGGCAAAACCACCACGAAAGAACTCATTACTTGTGTTCTAAAAACAAGCTTCAAAACGGTAGCAACGGTTGGAAATTTAAATAACCATATTGGTGTTCCACTTACTATTTTAAGTATTCCAACAGACGCAGAAATGGCCATCATAGAAATGGGTGCAAACCACCAAAAAGAAATTGCTTCTTATTGCGAAATTGCACTTCCTAATTTCGGTTTAATCAACAATTGCGGTAAAGCGCATATAGAAGGTTTTGGAGGCGAAGAAGGTGTTCGCAAAGGGAAAGGAGAATTGTACGATTTTTTAATTGCTAATAACGGCACTATATTCTTAAACACAGACCTACCCTATCTTGTGGCAATGAGTGCGGCATCTAATCATAAGATTACCTACGGTACATATGATGCTCATTATGTTGCAAAACCAATCATGCATGATGCATTCATTGGCGCTGCTATATTGAATAGAGATGCAGAAACCGCAATCCATTCTAATATGGTAGGGGCTTATAATTTTCCTAATATCCTTGCAGCGGTTTGCTTAGGATTGCATTTCGGAATTAAAATAGATACTATAAAAGAGGCGATTGAAAACTATCACCCCGACAATAGTAGATCTCAATTAACTAAGAAAGGCTCCAATACGATTATATTGGATGCATACAATGCTAATCCTAGTAGTATGAAAGTAGCACTTGAAAATTTTGCCGCTATGCCCAACGAACATAAATTGGTTTGGCTTGGTGCTATGAAAGAAATGGGAGCGGATACACAGAAGGAACACCAACAACTGATAGCATTATTAAATGCACATCCTTGGGAACAAGTGATTTTAGTTGGGAAAGAATTTGAATCTACTACGCACCCCTACCAGTGGTTTGAAAATACTGTATTAGCAGTGGAGTATATTAACAAGCAAGTTTTTGAACATAAAACTATACTTATTAAAGGTTCTAGAGCAAGTAAGATGGAGTTGTTATTCGAGGCTATCTCCAGTTGCTAATACAGCATCAATTTTACTGCTAATCTCTTCAATTTGATTAAGCGCAATAGGATTATGATTAGGCTCTATTGCTGTATCTGCTGCATACATCAGTAATACCATGGCAATAAAGTCTTGATCGTCTTTACCTGCGTAGGCATTACGCATTTCCATTATTTTTTCATCCGCTACTTTTACTGCTTTGCGCACTAACTCCTCCTCGCTCGGTTTAATTTTAATACGGTAACTTCTACCTGATATCCATACGTTAATGGTAATCATTTCTTCCATAATTAATCTGTTTTTACTTCTTTAGGAAGTGTGAGTAATCGTTTTTGAAAAAATAACAAGGTTAAAACACCTATTGATATCGAAGCATCTGCGATATTAAAAACAGGTTCAAAAAATCGTATCGTATAGGCGCCAATAAACGGTGTTGAAGAGGGCAAGGTCCATTCTAATAAAGGGAAATAAAGCATATCTACTACCCTGCCATGAAATAAATTAGCATAGCCCGTTCCCCAAGGTACTGATTGCCCCAAGCAAAAACTACTCTCTGAAAATATCTTACCATAAAAAACAGAGTCAATTAAATTTCCAAATGCACCGGCTAAAATAAGTGCTGCACATATCAAGGTAGCCTTACTAAATCCTTTATGAATCATTGTTTTTAAATAGTAAAAACCAAAACCAACCGCTACCAATCTAAAAAGTGTGAGTATCAATTTGGCAATAGAAGCATCGCCAAATTTCAAGCCAAAGGCCATACCTTCATTTTCGATAAAATGTAATCTAAACCAAGTGCCTAATACCGCAACTTCTTGTCCGTAATAGAAATGTGTTTTGATATATATTTTCAAACACTGATCAAACAATAAAATTAAAACGATTAAGAAAAGTAGATTTCTATATTTCACAGGTACTAAGATTTAGGTAATTGATGAAGGTATTGCAAAAGTGTTTGGCCAACTGCTTTCAAGGTGCTTTTACTGATGCGGTTCATATTGTCTTGTTGCGTATGCCAATGCGGAGCAAATCCTGTCTTTTGCAAATTAATAATATCAATAGTTGGAATGCCCGCAATGGTATTCACAAAATAATGATCATCTGTTATATTCCCTGCATCTTCATAAACAAAATAAGAACCGTAACCAGCATCTGCAGCAGCTTGCCACACTTGCGTTACAACACTAGATGCATATTGCATAGAATAAGCTTCTTGAGGGAAGCGTGCATTAGTTGCGCCCACCATATCTAACAAAATACCCGCCACTGCTTTGTAGTTAGCGACATGTGGATGCTTTGCCCAATATTGTGTTCCCAGTCCGTAAGATGCTTCACCCCATTCTGTTTTGCCATAATCTTCAGCATCAACCAATAAGATATCTACACCATAATTATTTGCAAGCGGATGTTCTTTTAATGATTTTGCCAAAGCCATCAATACACCTACACCACTAGCTCCGTCATCTGCGGCAAGTATCGGCGCATCTTTATTTACCGCATCTTCATCGGCCCATTTACGAGCATCCCAGTGCGCTAATAATAGGATTCTATTTTTGGCTGCTGGATTTATTGCACCAATAATATTGATACAAGGCAATGAAGTTCCGTCTCCTGCAGTTACATGCGCATCTTGCACATACATCGTATCAACAAAAGTCGATAATGTTTTTTGTAGATAGTCGGCGCATTTTTTTTGACCTTCACTACCCGGATAACGTGGTCCGAATTCCACTTGTTGCGCTACAAAAGAATAGGCCAACTGCTCGTCGAATGGCGGTGCAGTTGCAACAGATGTACTAGATGATTCAGCATCAATATCCTTTTCTGAAATACCTGAATTACAAGATAAAATAACTAGAAAAATAAAAATGAAGTACAACTGGTGGATACGTATATGCATAACTGTTTATTTAACACTCTTTTCAATAACTTGATACACTTCTTTCGTTGCGGCAGCATCGTGCACAAAAGCAACAATTTTACAATTAGCCGCTTTCCATTTTGCTGGCAAAGTATATAAGGTAGTCTTTTCAAAAACGAGCCCAGAAGCTTTTATAGCAATAGTATCTAAAACAGAAGCACCACCAACTGGCGTAATGACATCTCTCAATACATGCTTAAAGGTATAATTAGAATCGATATAAGACGGGTACTCTTGTGCATCCACTAAATTATTTTCATAAATAGCTATACTAATATTGTGCTTATTAGACAATGAGCTTGTATATTTCAGACTTGTTTTTATAATAGCTTCACGAGTAGCATCGTCGAAGGTAACAGCCAATTGCATATTGATTGGCGTTGTTAGAGCTAATTGCGTTTGTACATTATTAGACCATAGTGTACGTGCATTTAAAATAGTACCGCCAAACATTTTTCTATCCACAGCAGCAATTGGTAAAAATTGCACACCTCCTAAAAGCGTTGACAAATCAGTTGCATCTGTCAATCTAAAATCTTCTTTGGTTAAGCCAGTTAAAGGTTGTGTCTGCGCCTGATTAAAAGGATAATACCCTATTGCAACAACCCTTGTAGGATTGGCATTTTGAATGGTAGCAACAATATCATGACCATCTGGACAATTGGGGCATTTTACACCCGTAAATTCTTCTATTAAAACATTTTTTAATTGAGCATTTTCTATTGGCGCCATATAAAAAGTATCCTTCGCTTGCACTTTGCTAAAATCAATAGCCGGACCAATTTCTTTGGTGCAAGCGCTCAATAATACAATAGCGCTAATAGGAATAAATAAAGCAAA
>CAIWHF010000162.1 GCA_903912405.1 uncultured Bacteroidota bacterium
GAATAGAAGTTTCCTAAACTTTTGATCCCAGTTCGATCCTGGGCGAGACTACCATTTTAAATTTAATAAAAATAATACCCCGTTAATCTAAATACACTTATTTATGCGCAAAATCTATCTATTCTTTTTATCCGTATGCTTTTCAGTAAATGTCAACGCGCAAAAGGAGATTACCCTAAATCCATTAAGTATCACTAGCAATCGATTGCTACAAAAAACAACTGAAAGCGGCAGAAGTATTACCGTTATAGAAGGTAGTGCTTTAGGAAACACGCCCAACCTCTCCATCGACGAGTTACTAAAATATGTACCCGGATTAGAAATACAGTCGCGAGGTCCAATGGGAGCTCAAAGTGATATCGTACTTCGTGGTAGTACCTTTCAACAAACGCTTGTTTTATTAGATGGCATAAAAATTAACGACCCTATTACAGGCCATTTCAATAGCTATATACCCATAGCACCTTATGAAATTGCGCGCATAGAAATTTTAAGAGGATCGGCTGCAGCCCAATATGGCGCTGAGGCAGTAGGTGGTGTAATTCATATCATCAGTAAAACATTTAGTCGCCAATTAGAACATATTCAAAATCAGGCACAACTAAATATAGCTGTTGGCGCCTACAAATTATTACATGCCAATGCGGGTGCAGCAATTAGCAAAAAAAACGTACAACTTTGCATGGGTGTTTTAAGCAACAATTCCGATGGGGTTCCATTAAGAGCTGGAAATGGCTATGCGCACAATAATACCATTAGTCTTTCAAGTGCTATTACCATAAATAAGCATTGGCAATTGGCCCTTCGAAGTAGTTATGATCATAGAGATTTTGCTGCTCAAAATTTTTATACTCCTTTCGTCAGTGATACCGCTACAGAAAAAGTAAGTACCCTATGGAATCAATTGCAAGTAAATAATATAGGAAAAAAAAGAAATCAGGAAATCGCCCTAGTAAATAAAATAACGAATGATTGTTATCTGTATAATGCTATTGCATCGGCCAACGAGAACAGTGCTAATTTTACTTTATTACAATATCTCAATAGTTCTATAACAAAAACTCAATTTCAATATTCCATGGGTGCACAAGTATCTCATAAAGCTATACTTTCTAATGATCGAGGCAATCATCAAACCAATGAAGCGGCGCTTTTTGGAACCCTCTATTATAATATATATCACTGGCATATTGCTAGCAGTTTGCGTACTAATTGGGATCAAAGTTATGGTGCCATTTTGTTACCACAATTAAATGCAGCCTATCAAAAACAGCACATAAGCTATAGAGCAGCTTTTGGCAGGGCCTTTCGCAATGCTGATTTTACTGAACGATTTAATAATTACAACAAAACATTGGTAAGAGGAGGTAGTATAGGCAATCCAGATTTAAGTGCAGAAACATCATGGAATTTTGAAATAGGCGCAACGGCAACTGTATTGCCAAATGTAATTCTGAATAGCACCCTTTTTTACAGAACACAAAAGGATGTTATTGATTGGGTAAGTACCAATTATGCAGATATGCCTAGAAAGGAAAATCTGCTTAGTAATGGTAGTTATGCTTTAGCTAAAAATATCCAACAGGTAACAACCCGTGGAATGGAAATCAATTTACAATACCATAAAGTATTACCTAAACAGCTTTGGGACATTCAGGCTGGACTATCCCTCTTGCACTCAGAAAGCAATAGTCCGACGCCTTCTTTTTATATTATATCGCATGCTAAAATATTGGCACAAAGTAGCATAGCTTATCAATACAAAAGCTGGCAATGCAGTGTTCAGCTGCTTTATAAAGAAAGAAATACATTGGAAGCGCCTGCTATACAAGCAAGCATTAGCAAAGACTATTTTGTTGCTAATGCACGCTTGGGTTTTCAAATTTCTAAGCACATAGGGCTCTATACTCAATGTAATAATGTATTGGATAATATCTATAGCGATCTATTAGGTAGCCAAATGCCCGGAAGGTGGATAAGCATGGGAATAAACAGTAAGTTTTAATACATTTTTTTATTAAATTGTGGTTTGTAATTAGCCCATAACCAAACCATGAAAAATTTATTATTGCTATTTTTATTAACAGTTGTTTATCTAAGTTCTTTCGCCCAAACAAAAATATTGTTTGATGCTACGAAAGCTGAAACTGCTGGATCAGCTGATTGGATCATTGATGCCGATTTATTTGATTTAAATTGGAATCCTAATGCATATACTGGCACCAGCAATTATCATAGTAATGCGCAGCGCTATCCTACACCCGCACAATCTGGTGTAACAGCTACAACACCCGAAACTTTTTGGCAAGGGGGTATTTCTAATTGGGCTATTGACTGTGCTAAAAAAGGATATACCGTAGAAACGCTACCCTATACCGGACAAATTACGTATGGCAATACCAGCAACCCGCAGGATTTGAGCAATTATAAAGTATATATTGTATGTGAGCCAAATATACTTTTCACGACAGCTGAAAAAACAGCTATTATGCAGTTTGTTCAAAATGGTGGTGGTTTATTTATGGTGGCCGATCATACCGTAAGTGATCGCAATGGAGATGGTGATGACTCCCCTTTTATTTGGAATGACTTAATGACCAATAACTCCGTTCAGGCAAATCCTTTTGGTATTAGTTTTGATTTACAAAATTTTTCAGGCATATCATCTGCAATGGCTACCTTACCCACAACTGATTCTATAAAATATGGAACAGCAGGCACTGTAACACAAGTGCAATGGGCTAATGGCACCTCCATGACGATCAATCCAAGTATAAATACTACAGTAAAAGCTGTAGTTTATAAATCCGGCACTACCCCATCCGGTAACAATAACGTATTATTTGCCTACGCCAGATATGGAAATGGAAAAGTAGCTGCTATAGGTGATAGCTCACCATGTGATGATGGCACTGGAAATACCAGTCCAAACATCACTTTGTATAATGGGTACACCGCTGATGCATCTGGTAATCATCAAAAACTACTTATGAATGCTACCATATGGTTAGCAAGTTCTAATTTGAGTGCAACGATTACACCTGCTGGTCCAACTACATTTTGTCAAGGTAACAGTGTAGTGCTTAATGCTAATACGGGCACCAATTATACCTATCAATGGAAATTAAATGGTACAGTAATTACTGGTGCCACCACAAGTTCATATTCAGCTACACAAACTGGTAGCTATTCGGTAACCATTAATAATAGTGCAACTTCTGCTGCTGTAAATGTAACTGTAAATGCAGCACCAACAGCAAGCATTACAAATAGCGGTGCTACTACTTTTTGTGTGGGCGGATCTGTAAATTTAATTGGCACTACCGGAACGGGTTATGCCTATCAATGGAAATTAAATGGCACTTCTATTACTGGTGCTACTACCAGCAATTACACCGCTACTCAAAGCGGTGCCTATACCCTAGTCACAACAAATAGCACATCTTGCTCGGCTACTTCTACAGCAATTAATGTAACGGCAAATCCATTGCCCAGCATTCCGGTTATTACACGTACCGGAAATGTTCTAAATGCCGGTGCGTATGCTAGCTATCAGTGGTATCTAAATGGAACTGCTATTACAGGTGCAACTAGCGCCAGCTATACTATAACTCAAAATGGAATTTATTCCGTTAAAGTTTTTAATGTATATAACTGCAGCAGTACTTCTAATGATTATTCAGTTACCAACGTAACAAGTATTTCAAACAACTTTTTGACTGATCATTTAATGGCTATTTATCCCAATCCAAGTTTACAAACCATTAATATAGAAAACATAAAAAATACACCCTTATATGTTTTCATAGAATCCTTAGACGGCAAGGTAATTTATGAGCATTTAGTTTTGGAAAACAATTCCATATCGGTGCCGGCACTCCCAGGTATATACATTATAAAAGCAACAACAAAGGATGCTGTGCAAATAGAAAAAATGATTGTTCAATAAAAAAATATCCAAACTTCGGTTTGGATTTTTTTTGTATATTCATACACGCATTCAATAAATTTAATTTTTATGTCATTACATCTTTGTATACCAAAAGAACATAAAGCATTCGAAGCTCGGGTTGCTATTACTCCAAGCGTTGCCAAGCAATTGATAGATAAAGGATTCAAAGTATCTATAGAAAGCAATGCTGGATCAAGCTCGTATTTTGATGATGACGCCTACATTGCTGTAGGGGTAGCAATTTTGAGCACTCCTCAAGCGATTTATGAACAAGCCGATATTGTATTAAAAGTAAATCCACCTAGTGTAGAGGAAATACAATGGATGAAGAAAGAAGCTGTATTGATTTCTTTTTTGTATGCTGCAACTAATGCTGAATTAGTGACTGCTTGTGAACAGGCTGGTATAAGTGCTTTTGCTATGGATGCCATACCGCGTATATCACGCGCACAGAAAATGGACGCCCTAAGTTCTCAAGCCAATCTAGCTGGTTATAAATCCGTTTTACTGTGTGCCAATGCATTAGGGAAAATATTTCCTATGATGACTACGGCAGCGGGCACTATCCGACCTGCTAAAGTATTAATATTCGGAGCCGGTGTAGCTGGCTTACAAGCTATTGCCACTGCAAAAAGATTAGGAGCTGTTGTTGAAGTAAGCGATATTAGACCGGAAACAAAAGAACAAGTTGCTTCGCTTGGCGCTAAGTTTATAGAAGTGCCGGCAGACGAAACTACCAAAGTAGCCGGTGGTTATGTAACGGAAGTATCTCAAGAATTTTTAGCTAAACAACAAGCCCTTATTGCGAAACATATAAAAGAAGCGGATGTAGTTATTACTACAGCGCTTATTCCCGGAAGAAAAGCTCCAGTACTGGTAACTGAAGCGATGCTAGCCTCTATGAAATTTGGAAGTGTAGTGTTAGATATGGCGGTAGAGCAAGGTGGCAATGTAGAAGGCAGTGAATGCAATAAAACAATTGTAAAAAATGGCGTCACCATTATTGGCGAAAGCAATTTGCCTAGTTTATTGCCCATGAATGCGAGCGAACTCTATGCAAAAAATATGCAAACCTTTTTAGAGCATTTAGCCACTAGTGAAGCAATGCATTGGGATTTGAAAGAAGAAATTACAAAAGGTTCTTTGATCCTTTACAATGGCACAAAAATTCATTCAAGTATTTTAAAATAATATAAACATGGAAGCAATTTTAGAATTTTTAGTATCGCAACGAGAAATCATTTACTTTATTCTTTTAGCCATTTTTGTGGGCATAGAAGTAATTGGTGGCGTACCCTCCGTATTGCACACCCCTTTGATGTCGGGCGCTAATGCCATACATGGCGTAGTGGTTATAGGCGCTATTATTGTCTTACTAGATACCCCTGTCGATCATATAGGCACTTTAGTACTTGGCGCTATTGCTGTAGTATTGGGTACGATTAATGTGGTAGGCGGATTTGTAGTTACCGATCGTATGCTTGAAATGTTTAAAAAGAAATAATTTATGCAATCACACTATTTAGAAATTTCGATGATATCCACAAAAGGACTATTAGAACTAAGCTATTTAATTGGCTCTGTCACTTTTATTATTGGACTAAAAATGATGGGCAATCCTAAGTCGGCACGAAAAGGCAATATGCTAGGTGCTGTTGGTATGGCCCTTGCAATAGCCGCAACCTTGTTTTTATACAAGACCGACCACACGAGTAAAGAAGGACTAAAAATAGGTATCCTAGCAAGCTCTTTGCTTATTGGCACTTTAATAGGATGGCTTACTGCTAAACGCGTACAAATGACTAAAATGCCAGAATTGGTATCTATGTTCAATGGTATGGGTGGTGCTTGTGCAGCTTTAATTGGACTAACGGAATTTGAACATAACTTAGGTAATGCAGGTGCCCTTTCTTTTATTATGGCTGGCTTAGTTATAGGTAGCGTTTCGTTTTCGGGTAGTATTATTGCCTATTTAAAACTCAATGGTAGCATGCGCAATCCTATTCGTTTGCCAAAATATCCCATTATTAATTTTGTACTATTAATTGCGTTAATTGTATTTTCTGTGTGGATGATAAGTAGTGGTTGTAGCGATAATTTAATGCTTTATACCCTATTTGCTGCAGCACTTATTTACGGAGTATTTTTTGTAATGCCAATTGGCGGAGCCGATATGCCTGTGGTTATTTCTTTGCTTAATTCCTTTACGGGTTTAGCAGCAGCCTTTGGAGGTTTTCTTTACGATAATAAAGTAATGCTCACCGGTGGTATCTTAGTAGGATCTGCAGGTACCTTATTAACCATTGTGATGTGCAAAGCTATGAACCGATCGCTATTAAGTGTATTATTTGGAAGCTTTGGAGAAAGTGCCGCGCAAGGCGATCAAGCAGAAGTGAAAGGAAGCATTAAAGATATTAACGTATCTGACTTAGCCGTACTGATGAATTATTCTAAAAAAGTAGTTATCGTTCCCGGTTATGGATTAGCAGTAGCACAAGCACAACACGTCATTCATGAATTAGAATTATTATTAGAAGAGCGCGGTGTAGAAGTCGCATATGCGATACACCCTGTAGCAGGCCGTATGCCTGGGCACATGAATGTACTCTTAGCAGAATCGAATGTAGATTATGGCAAGATGATTGAAATGGAAGAAATTAATCCAACATTCGACCAAACCGATGTTGTATTGGTGGTGGGCGCCAACGATGTGGTCAACCCTGCAGCAAAAACAGATCCTAGTTCGCCTATCTACGGCATGCCAATTTTGGAAGTAGATAAAGCCAAACATATTATTGTCAATAAGCGCAGTATGAACGCTGGCTATGCAGGTATTGATAATATTTTATTTTACGATCCTAAAACAAGCATGTTCTTTGGTGATGCTAAAAAAGCATTAACGGAATTAGTTGCTGCCTTAAAATCTTTATAAGCAATGAACAATGCTATAAAAGTAAGCTATGAAATAGCTGAAGACACTATTATCGAAATTGAATTTACTCGCAAGCTCAATAATCAAAAAGAAACGGCTTATATCGAAGCGGTACAAGTTGATACTCAAGAACAATTCACCCTTCATTTAGATAACAACACAGGTGAATGGGTTATAAAAGAAGCCGTTAGCGAACAGCTACGAGATTTAGAAGAAGAAATGAGTGATTTGTTTTATGCAAAAAATTGGTAAGGCTGTTTTATTAAAACAGGCTTAACACGCCATCATCGATGGCTTTATTGGCTTGCAAATACCCCTCCTCTAAAGGGCGCATTAATTGCTGTATACTTTTTTCGGAGGTAGTAGGCGCCAACCAGGTATCCCAATCTGTAGCATTTAATATTAGGGGCATTCTTTTTTTAGTATTATGAATCTGCTCCATTAAGGCATTAGCCGGTGTAGTAATAATAGAACACGACAATAACATAGCAGCGCCATTCATGCCCTTCCAATAACTATATACCCCACCCATTACTAAGGGTGCATCTTGAGTAGCTTGAATATAGTAAGGCACTTTCAATTTTCCTTGATGCTGCCATTCATAAAACCCATCTACAAAAATTAAACAGCGGTGATGCTGTGCACTAAATTTAAAAGAAGGCAATTGAAATAGCGTTTCTGCTTTTGCATTCAATGTTTTGGTTGCAATATCTTTAGCTGCTTGTTCATTAGTAGCCCAAGAAGGCACCAAACCCCATCGAATGGCTTGCACATGCGATGGTTTTTCGCAAAGCATTACGGGTAGATTAGGATGCTCAAAACCACTTACTTTTTTACTTTGGGTATAGTCATCTATAGAGACGTGTTCGCCAACTATTTTTTTTATTCGTTCTTTATTAGGCGTAGCTAAAGTAAAACACATGCAGTTGATTAATTTTTTATGCGCAACAACTCATTTACATTCGTTGTATAGCAAGGTGATTTTTTTTCTTGTCGTAATTTCCATTTTCTCGAAATGCCTGCTGCTGCATAGCGCACTTTATCGCGACCCATTAAGATATTAATAGTGTCCATAGCTTCATGCAATTGCTGTTCTTTCCCGCTGTCTTTGCTAGAAAACAAACTGAGTTGCACTTGCGATTGCGGCACAATCTCGCTTACATAGACACCTGCTTTTTTGTATAAAAGCCCAGGTTTATAAATATGATCTAAAGCACTCATAGCTAGTTGAATTAACTCACTAGTACTATCTGTTGCAGTAGGTATAGGAATCGACAAAACGCCATGGTATTGCGCATCTTGTTTTCGGTAGGCATTGGTATGTATAAATACCTGCAGTAAAGCGCAACAAGAATGTTGTTTTCTTAATTTTTCTGCACAGCGTGTAGCATGGGTGGCTATTGCTTCTTGCAATAATTTCTTTTCGCTAATTAAATTACCAAAAGATCTAGAGGTCATGATGCCTTGCTTAGCGGCCGGCTGCTCTTCCAAATCATAACAGGCTATGCCTTGCAGCTCTTTAACCAAGCGCAGACCTACAACGCCCATTTTTTTCTGAATCCAGGCAAGGTTAGCATTGCTCAATTGCCATGCTGTTTTTATATTATGTGCATCCAACCATATTTGATATTTCCTACCAATACCCCATACATCCTCAACAGGTAGCGCTTCTAATACTTCTTGTCGTTTTGCTTCGGTATCCATCACAAATACCCCTGTTGTTTTACATGCTTTTTTAGCGTAGCGATTAGCCGCTTTAGCTAAGGTTTTAGAAGCGGCAATGCCAATGGTAGTCGGAATGCCCACTTGCTGCAAAACAGTAGCGCGCATGGTGCTAGCATAACTCGTTAAATCTGTAAAAGCCATTTGAGCAACATCTAAAAAAGCCTCATCAATAGAATAGATTTCGATAGCCGGTGTAAAGCGTCCTAATACTTGCATCACTCTGTGCGATATATCGCCATATAATGCATAGTTGGAGGAAAAAACAGCTACCTGATGTTGTTCAAGCAATGTTTGAATCTCAAAAGCAGGGGCGCCCATTTTTATGCCTAATGCTTTTGCCTCATTACTACGAGCTATTACACAGCCGTCATTATTGCTCAGCACTACAATGGGCTGATGCTCCAATTTTGGTTGAAACAAACGCTCACACGAAGCATAAAAATTATTACAATCAACGATAGCAAACATACTTAGCGTTTTCGAGGAGAAGATATAATATGTGCCACTACTCCCCATACGCTAAATTCCATACCATCTACAATTTCTATGGGTTGATACGTTGAATTTTGTTTATTTTCTGGCACTAAAAAAATACGATCTGCTTTGCGTACATAGCGCTTTACGGTAAAATCACCATTCACCACTGCCAACACAATATCACCATTA
>CAIWHF010000163.1 GCA_903912405.1 uncultured Bacteroidota bacterium
AGAAGATTTCTATACCGTATTATTTGGTGTTTCAAGAGCATTAGGTGTATTGGCTAGCTTATGTTGGGATCGTGCTTTGAACTACCCAATTGAAAGACCGAAGTCAGTAACAACAGAATGGGTTAAAAATTTTATTGATAAACAACAAGCTTAAATAACCTAACCCCTCAATTGAGGGGTTACTTTTTAAAATAAAAATATATGAATAACAAAGGACCAATTTCAAATTTCATTACACATCATTATCGTCATTTCAACGCTGCAGCTTTAGTAGATGCTGCAAAAGGATATGAAACCCACTTATTAGAGGGTGGCAAAATGATGGTGACATTAGCGGGTGCCATGAGTACCGCTGAATTAGGTATTTCTTTAGCAGAGATGATTCGCCAAGATAAAATTCAAATCATCTCTTGTACGGGTGCTAATTTAGAAGAAGACGTCATGAACTTGGTAGCACATAAAAGCTATAAGCGAGTACCTAATTATCGCGATCTAACTCCGCAAGACGAATGGGATTTATTAGAGAATCATTATAATAGAGTAACCGATACGTGCATTCCGGAAGAAGAAGCGTTTAGAAGATTACAGAAGCACTTGGTAGCGGTTTGGCAACAAGCAGAAGCAAAAGGAGAGCGTTTTTTTCCGCACGAGTTTTTATATCAAGTAGTAAATAGTGGTGTGTTAGAACAATACTATGAAATAGATCCAAAAGATAGTTGGATTTTTGCTGCTGCTCAAAAAAACCTTCCAATTGTTTGTCCAGGATGGGAAGATTCTACTACGGGTAATATTTTTGCTAGCTATGTTATTAAAAACGAATTGCAAGCAAGTACCGTTAAAAACGGTATTGAGTACATGGTTTGGTTGGCCGATTGGTATAGAAACAATAGCGAAGGAAAAGGTGTTGGTTTCTTCCAAATTGGTGGTGGCATAGCAGGCGATTTTCCAATCTGCGTAGTGCCTATGATGTACCAAGACTTAGAGTGGCATGATGTGCCTTTCTGGAGCTATTTCTGCCAAATTAGTGATAGTACCACATCTTTTGGTTCCTACTCTGGTGCAGTGCCGAATGAAAAAATCACTTGGGGTAAACTAGATGTGAATACACCGAAATTTATTGTAGAATCGGATGCTACGATTGTAGCACCTTTATTATTTGCTTATGTATTAGGATGGTAGTTTTGACTAATTCATAAATAAAAAAAGGAGTGCTTATGCACTCCTTTTTTTTATGGCATTTGACTATATTTTTCTTTTCGTAAAAAGAAATAAGCGCCTATGCTCAATAAACATACGGAAATGATTTCAGCTTGAGTGGGATGTATAAAACCCCAATTGTATTGACTGTTCACGCGAATCAGTTCTACAAAAAAACGTTCAGCGCCATTAAGCATTAAATACAAACCAAATAATTTTAAAGGTTGTTGGAAATGAGTTCTCATTTTCCAAATCAATGCAAACAACAACACACAAACGATTGCTTCATATAGTGGAGTAGGAAATACACTTACCGGTAATGCTGTACAATAATTACCAACGCAATCTATTAAAGGCATGCCTTCATGATTCACATTGTGTGCATAGTTCATGCCAAATAACCAATTGGGCAGCCAACTAGGTGCTGCTACATGCATATGCGGAGCTACGGTATTGTTTATATAGGTCATATAGGGCGCTGCTTGATGCGCAACTTGATCAAAAGTATCGGTGCTTAAGTATTGTAAGCTGCCGTCAGGCTTACTAATATAGGCACTATTATAAATACCCCAATCACCATCACCAGCAAAATGACAGCCTAAGCGACCAATGCCATACGCCAGCATTAAACCGGGAGCGGCAGCATCGCATAAGTGCGCAAAATTAATTTGATGTTTTTTTGCATAGCGATAGAGTGCAAGTGTAGCAATAATTAATCCTCCATAAAAGGTTAGTCCACTCGAGGCAATCAATTGCTCAATTGGATTTTGAATAAATTGATCCCATGTCTCAAAGGCATTAAAAACTTTAGCGCCTAGAATACCACCAATAGCAGCTACCATTACGATGTCATTAATGCGTTGATGAGGATAGATTTTTATTTTTACTTGTATAGGTTTTTCTAAGTGGTTCTTCTTTTCTTCATAATACTTCATCCCTAACGTAACTAATGCACCCAATATGCCAATGCCCAAAGTGCCTTCTAATGAAAGGATAAAGGCTAATGGATTAAGGGCTACAACGCTCGTATTTTGAATAATGCCACCAATTTTATAGGCTAATAAAAATCCAATTAAAGCTTGTATAATATAATCTTGTGTAGTTGCTTTTTTGCCTTTCCAAATTATCTTTTCTGTATAAGTAAGTAAGCCAGCTTGTTCTTTTCTTTTCAATTCGCTTACTAAAGTATAAGCTGCCGCAATAAAGCTTAAGGCTACTAAGAAGCCAAATGTTTTAAATAGGCTCAACCATGCTGGTAGATCAGTGCCTAATAAGGATTGAAAGAGATACTGAAAATCGGGATACATAAAAATGAATATTATAAATTAGCAATGATGGGTAAGCAAGTTGTAATCATCTTTTCAACGGCTGCATTGCCATCTGTCGAAAAATTTTGATGAATTCTATTGGCTACAATTGCGCTTATAGAAAGTGCTTGGTGCCCTAATAGGTTGGCTAAGCCATATATCGCAGATGTTTCCATTTCAAAGTTGCTGATGAAATGCTGCTCGTATTTAAAGGTGCTTAATTGATTAATCAACTGTGGTTGTGCTAGGGGTGCTCTTAAAACCCGACCTTGTGGCCCGTAAAAACCGGGGCACGTAACGGTGATTCCATGATGAAATCCGTTTGTAAATTGCTTGCTTAAAGAAGCAGCGCTCGAAGCTATATAGGGTTGAATTGCTTTGCCAACTAATTGTATATGCTGATTAAATGCTTGAAGCAGCTGTTGTTCTTCTTCACTGTTTGTAGCAGCGTAGTAATGCATAAGATTGTCTAAGCCAATGGCAAAGGATGATACAACAAGGCTATCAACGGGAATGTTGGCTTGCAATGAGCCCGATGTACCTAAGCGAATTATCTGGAGTGATTGTTTTTCTGACTTAATAGTTCTACTTTCAAAATCAATATTCACTAAAGCATCTAATTCATTCAATACAATGTCGATATTATCTGGGCCAATACCGGTAGCTACCACACTTATTCTTTTTTTACCAATATAGCCGGTATGCGTCACAAATTCTCTATGGTTGGCCGTACACTCAATAGAATCGAAGTGTTTTGATATTTCTTTTACTCTATTAGGATCTCCAACGGTAATAATGGTATTTGCAATTTCTTCCGGACGAAGATCTAGATGATACACACTTCCTTTCTCTGTTATTATTAACTCTGATGCTCCTATAGATTGATTCATAAAAATTTATCAAGTTTTATAGTGTAAAGAAACGAAATTTTTATACATTTGCAGAACAAAAAAATGGTCGGGTGGCCGAGTGGCTAGGCAGAGCTCTGCAAAAGCT
>CAIWHF010000164.1 GCA_903912405.1 uncultured Bacteroidota bacterium
AATACTTAGCCTTACCACAGCAGTTGTATAATCAAAATAGAGCACGCTTTATTAAAAAAATGAAGCCTAACAGTATTGCCATTTTCCCTTCTAATCTCAATTTACCTGAGAATAGTGATGCGCAATACGCGTTTCGTCCCAATTCAGATATATTGTGGTTGTCTGGTATTCGTCAAGAAAAAACCATGGTGGTTTTATATCCCGACAATCCGGATGTATACGCTAGAGAAATACTGGTATTGCTTCGTCCTAATGAACATCTAGAAAAATGGGAAGGTCATAAATTGCGAAAAGAAGATGCTACATCAATCAGTGGCATTAAAAATGTACAATGGTTAGATAGCTTCGATGCGGTATTGCACGTCATGATGCATCAAGCAGATACGGTATATTTAAACAGCAACGAAAATGATCGCTTAGATTTAAGCATTCCCCGTTTGGATTTAACGTATGTCAATGAAATTAAAAATCGATATCCATTACATCAATATGAACGTGCTGCAAAAATCACGAGAGAATTAAGAGCTATAAAAACAAAAGAAGAAGTGGCTGTTACGCAAGTTGCTGTTGATATCACTGAAAAAGCATTTAGAAGAGTGATGCAGTTTATTAAACCTGGGGTGATGGAATATGAAATTGAGGCAGAAATTACGCACGAGTTTTTACGCAACAGAGCTACTCGTCATGCGTATGGCTGTATATTAGCATCTGGTGATCGAGCACGCACCTTACATTATGTGGAAAATAATCAAGCATGTAAAAATGGAGAATTAATACTGATGGATTTTGGTGCAGAATACGGTAATTATTGTGCCGACATGACGCGTACCATACCCGTGAATGGAAAATTCACTAAACGACAAAAAGATGTTTACAACGCTTGTTTAGCAGTGCACAATTATGCAAAGAGTATATTAAAGCCAGGCATTTCTATACTGGCTTATACAGCTAAGGTAAATGTTTATATGGAGCAGCAGCTTATAAAATTAGGATTGATTTCGAAGACGGATATTAAAAATCAAGATCCAGCTAATCCTGCATATAGAAAATATTTTTATCATGGCGTTACCCATCATTTAGGTATTGATGTACATGATATTGGCACGAAACACTTGCCAATTAAGGAAGGCATGTTGTTTACGGTAGAGCCAGGTATTTATATTGAAGAAGAGCAAATGGGTATTCGTATAGAGAATAATATTTGGATTACTAAAACCAGTCATATTGATTTATTTAAAAACATTCCGATAACTGTTGAAGAAATTGAGCGTTGTATGAAACGTAAATAAAAAATGGGTCTGCTTTTGCAGACCTTTTCATAATGCAGGAGCCTATGGCTTCGAAATGAGTAGTAATTTTAATGCGCGACTAAAACCTGCTGAAGTACTATTTAAAAATAATACAGCTCATCTATTTAAGAGCTCATGATGTCTTTAATGATTTATTGCGAAATCAAATAGAATTATAACTGAATGAACCGAATTGCTGTTTTTTGTGGGGCTGGTGAAGGCACTCTTTCAATTTTTAAAGCCGAGGCCTATGCCTTGGGTACTTATTTGGCAAAGCATCAAATTCAATTGGTGTATGGTGGCGCTAAGATAGGATTGATGGGTGCTGTGGCTGATGGTGTGTTGCAAAACAAGGGAACAGTCATTGGTGTTATACCTACTTTTTTATTGACCGTAGAAGTGGCTCATCAGCACTTAACAGAATTGATTGAAGTGCCAAGTATGCATGAGCGTAAACGCATCATGCACGAAAAAAGTGATGCTATCATTACCTTGCCTGGTGGTTTTGGCACTTTGGAAGAATTGTTTGAAATGCTTACCTGGTCTCAGTTAGGGCTGCATCAAAAGCCTATAGGAATTTTAAATACAGAGGGTTTTTACGATGCCTTATTATTGCAAATAGCGCACATGGTTAAATATGGTTTTTTAAAAAAAGAAAATGCAGCGCTCATTGTTGTAGAAAATACGATTGAGGCTTTGATTGAAAAAATGAATGCCTATAAAAAACCATCCACCCATCTTCATATCACTTCTCAACAAACATAAATATGACATTAGGTAAAATATGGTCTGCCTTTATAATTATAGCTATTTCGGTAGCGTGCTATCAATTAATTGCCAATAAGCAAACCGTTATTTTTAGCAAAATGGTTATCGGTAAAGCAGACGATCCTGTGGATACGGTATATTATACTTTAGCACAAAACCCTATAAAGGCTGGTTTTAAAGACACTGTTTCGTTTTTTAATTATGCAAAAACCTTTGCGTATGCTCCAGCTAGCAATGATCATGCCGCTACAATGGTAATAGCTGCAACAACGCCAACAAGTATAGAGCAATTGAAAGTACGATGGATAAAACCGAGTGATGGTATTATAGAAACATGTAAAAGTGCGGTTCAAATTTGTTTAGGTTTAATTGGTATTATGGCGCTTTTTATGGGCTTAATGCGCATAGCTGAAGTAGCAGGAGGCATACAGTGGTTATCAAAAATTATAGGTCCATTTTTTAGTAAACTTTTTCCAGAGATACCTAAAGGGCATCCATCTATCGGGCATATGATGCTCAATTTTTCTGCAAATTTATTGGGCTTAGATAATGCAGCAACACCTTTTGGTTTAAAAGCGATGCAGTCTCTTCAAGAGCTTAATCCAAATAAAGAAACAGCCTCCAATGCACAAATCATGTTTTTATGTTTGCACGCATCTGGTTTAACCCTCATTCCTATAAGTATCATAGCTACGCGTGCAGCATTAAAGTCGGCAAACCCTACAGATATTTTTGTGCCTTGCATGTTGGCTACGTTTATAGCTACTATGGCCGCAATGATCATAGTGAGTCTGCGTCAAAAGATAAAATTGTTTCAACCGGTTATACTAGCTTGGATACTTGGATTATCTATTGTAATTGCTTCTTTGGTAGTGTACATGTTGCACCTTTCTCAAGCTGGATTAAATGAATTTTCATCCTTATTAAGTAATGGTATCATTTTATTTTTATTTGTAGCCATTATCGGTGGCGCATGGTATAAAAAAATAGATGTCTTCGATGCCTTTGTAGAAGGTGCAAAAGGCGGGTTTGAAACGTCTATAAAAATTATTCCCTATTTAGTGGGCATGTTA
>CAIWHF010000165.1 GCA_903912405.1 uncultured Bacteroidota bacterium
TGATAATTGTAAAGTTGCAGAAGATGGAATGATGATGGCAAATGGCGGAACTATAAAAGAAAGCATTGATTTGTTTTTTCAAGAGGGTGGCTCGGATAAAGAATACCATATTCAGTTAGTTGATTTACAAGACGGAACATACGTTGTTAATTTTCAATATGGACGTAGAGGTAGCAGCCTTCAAAGTGGAACTAAAACAACAACACCAGTTCCGTTAGCTCAAGCTGAAAAAATTTACGCTTCGTTGAAAAGAGAAAAAATGAATAAAGGATATGAGCCTGACTTCAACGCTATGCACGTTTTTAATGCGGCTGCTCAACAAGTTCAACCAGCAAGCAAACAAGTTTATATTTTACCACAATTATTAAATCCAGTTGAAGATGCAGAAATGTATATCAATGACGATTCGTTCCTGGCACAAGAGAAAAAAGATTATGAACGTAGGATAATTATTTCTGATGGAAAGGGTAACGTAATGGGCTTGAATAAAAAAGGACAGCAAGTTCCTGTTCCTAAAAACATAGCTAAATCAATAACTTACGAATGTACTCTTGATGGAGAAATTAGTGAGGAAAAATATTATGTATTTGATATTCTTTCTTTTGAGGGTAAGGATTTAAAATCATATTCAGCTACTCAAAGATTAGAATATTTAAGTGCTATGGAATTTGGAAATTCTGTTGAGGTAATTGAAACGGCATATACAACAGGTCAAAAAAGAGATATGTTTGAAACCCTAAAAGCAGAAAGGCGAGAGGGAATTGTTTTCAAAAAGAAAGCTGCTCCTTATACTCCAGGCAGACCGAATAGTGGTGGCAATCAATTAAAATTTAAGTTTTACAAAACTGCTACGTTTATAGTGGCTAATGAAACTAAAGACAAGAGAAGTGTTGGGTTAGAACTTATTGACGATAACACTGGACAGAAAATATTTATGGGCAAAGTAACTATTCCTCCTAATTATGATGTTCCTGCTATTGGGGATTTAGTAGAAGTTAGATACTTATATGCTTATAGAGGTGGTGCAGTTTATCAACCAACTTATTTAGGTAAAAGAAATGATAGCGACTTAACAGATGCTACAATGAAACAAATTATCTATAAAGCAGACGAAGAATAAAAATGAATTCAACTGCCAATAAAGAAATCTATAAAAAATGGAAGTCGCTTGTCAATATGAGCAAGACCGAACTTGAGAAATTCTACAATTCACAAGAGGGTAAAGACGCAGGATTAAGTTCAAGCGAGGCAAGTAGTCAAGGAATTAGTAGTGGGAGAGAAAGTGCTAGATGGATTATGCGAATGAAAGACACTCCTATTAGCGAATGGACACCGAGTATGTGGCGTTGGGCAAACAAGCAGATTAGTTTCATCAGTAGGATGAGTGGTAACAAAGGCCCTTTATATGATGAAAAAGGTAGAAAGACACGAAAGCATACGAGTTTATTGATTTGGGGACACAATCCTAAAAAATATGAATTAGGTGGTGGAATTGAAGATGGAAATATTGAACTTTTAAATTATTCAGTAATAAACGATTTCCAGTCTGGCAGTTCCCTTGACTTTTATCAAGATTTGATATTTGTAATAGGGGATGATGCAAAAGATGTAGTAGTCCTATATAAAGATTTTACCGAAGCGAAACGCGTGAATATGTTTCAATCCGAAACTGCAAGAATACATAAAGACGTTAAGTACGACTTGGAAACCTCTACTATTGTAGGAATTAAGGGAGTTAATAATTTATTGATACTTGGCTCTGGCGCAAAACAAGAATTTAGATCTGTTGGCTATCTAA